>CAJQKG010000108.1 GCA_905478845.1 uncultured Luminiphilus sp. | reverse complement strand
GTAAGCCAACTATCGAAGTCGCGGCTAGCGGGTATCCAGCGCGCCAGCCGCAGCATGCGCACCACCGCGTTAAAGTCCTCATCCAGCACTGCGGCAAGTTCAGGGTATTGCGCCTTGAGCACCACTTCGTGACCGGTCGACTTAATGCGCGCACGATGTACTTGAGCCAAAGACGCTGCGGCCAAGGCCTCAGGCTCAATGTCAAGTTCATCAAACTGCGCCCCTAACGCCTCGTGCAGGTATGGCGCCATTTCAGTCCACGGCAGTGGCTGGGTCTCGGCTTCGAGTTCATGGAACGCGCGCGTCAGCGGCGCCGGCAAAAAATGCTCCCCCAGCAGGGCAAACAACTGCCCTATTTTGACGTAACTGCCCTTTAACGTGCCGAGTTGCTGAGCAAAACGACGGGCTTCTCGCTCGAGTCGGGCGTCATCGCCCGCTGCTTCCCCTCTGAAACGCTTTAAGGCGCCATCGATAGCAAAAACACCGCCGGCTCGCGCGCCAGCAAGCGATACGCTCAAAGCACGGCTCAGCGCACCGCGACGAATAGGATTGTTTTTTGGCATGTCGGTGATACGCGACATGACTGGGAGCAGACTACTTCTCGCCACAACCTCGCCGCAATCTCGCCACAGCCTCACCACAACCCTCGGCACCGCCCAAAATCACACGGATCGCAGCGCACCGTCATTTACATGAGGAGGTAACCCCGATGGATCAATGGGACAGCGATCGCTGCCGACTAAATAAGGATTTGAGTCGCCCATAGAGGGGTTGATAGAGCTGATCGTAAATCGCACGATACGCCGGCACGGTATCGGGGTTGGGATGAATCCGAGTGGTCATACCGACCATACTCTCGGCAGCAGCCTCGATCGAGGGGTGCCATCCCATTGCTGCGGCCCCAATCATGGCCGCACCGCGACCACTAGCTTCGCAGTCGTCAAATCGTTCCACCGGCAGATTCAGCACATCGGCAATGATTTGCGCCACATAATCACTCTGCGCACCTCCCCCAGACAGCCGAATACACGTGATGGGAGTTTTGGTTCGTCGCTCAGTGCGTTCTCTGCCCGACTGCAGCGCAAAGGCCAGGCCCTCGATGAGCGCCCGATAAATATGGGCGCGGGTGTGAAAATCCTGGAAGCCAATAATACTGCCTCGACCCTCGGGCCCCGTTTCGCCGAGTACAGGATTCCAAAACGGCTGCAGTATTAACCCCCCAGCGCCGGGCTCGGTTTGCGCCAGCAATTCGTCCAGCAAGGTTTCGGGTGCCACCTGCTCGCGGTCGGCCCGCTGTCTTTCTTCTGCGCCAAACTGCGCCAAGAACCAGCTCACCATCCAAAACCCTCGGAATACTTGAATCTCGGTATTAAATTGCTCCGGGATCGCAGCGGGGTAGGCAGGCATAAAGGGCACCACCTCGACATAGCGAGCCCGTGAGGTATTGATCGTTGCCGTTGTGCCACAAGACACACTCGCCACCGCTTCAGCCAGCGCACCCACACCTAACACCTCACAGGCCTTATCCGCTGCACCGGCTATCACCGGCAGACCCTCAGGTAAGCCCGTCGCTTGCGCGGCCTCTGCAGTGACAGCGCCAAGCTGAGTCCCCACCGGTTGCAGCTGGGGCAAGGTATCTTTGTCGACAGCGAGGCTGTGCCATTTCCAATCTGACGCGGCACACCAATCATGCTGCTTAAAATCAAAGGGCAGATAGCCCACCTGACTCCCAATGCTGTCCACCGTGTTTCCCGTGAGCCGATAGTTGAGATAGCCCGACAACAATAGATAATGCGCGGTGCTCGCCAAAATCGTCGGCTGATGCTGCTCCAACCAATTGGCCTCTGACTCACCTTCAAAGTTGTCCACCACGTCGCGAATGCGGAGCAGTCTAAAAAGCAGACGCCAATACCAAGGGAGCTTCTGTCGCAACGCGGCACGCCGCTGATCGGTCCAGATGATCGCCGGGCGCAGGGGCTGGTGATTTTTATCCAGGTTGATCATCGTCGCCCGCTGCGTCGTCACGACCACTGCAGCAACCTCGGCGGAGTGAATCCCCTGTGCCCATAAGCCTTGGCAGCTATCGGTCAATAAGCGCCAAAATGCCTCTACGTCATGCTCTGTCCAACCGGGCTGTGGATGTTGATAGTCCTCGATCGGCAGTTGGCACTTCGCCACGCAATCGCCGCTGGCGCAATAGGCCAGCGCTCTGACGCTTTGCGTCCCAAAATCAATGGCAAGAATCAGTGACGGCGACGATGAGGCTGCAGCAGTCATTGTATCGACCCCTAGTGATCGCTCAGGGGCGGCAGTAGATTGCCCGGATTCAAAATGCCCTGAGGGTCCAAGGCATTTTTAACCGTGCGCAGCAGCGTGACACCGCTCTCCCCTAAATCATGGTGAAGATAGTCTCGCCGTAACCGGCCAGAACCATGATGGTGCGCGATACCCCCGCCAGCCTGCGCCGTAGCCGTCAGTGCACGATCCCAGCTCTCTAAGTAACGATCACCCATCACCTGAGTATCACCCGGCATACAAGCGAAAGTGAAGTACAGATTAATGCCCGAGCGATACACGTGCGAACTGTGCGCGGAGGCATTGACGCAGTCAGGTACCGCTTTGAGCGCTGCCACGACGTTGTCATAAATTGCGTCGATCTGACTCCAGCTACCCGATACTTCGATCGTATCGGCAATCAGGCCCTGATCAAGCAGATCACGCCATTCGGGCACGTTATTACGGTGTCCCATCCAGTTGACGGCCGCGGCGGCATCAGCTGCTGCCAACCCCAGCCCCGCCATGATGTCGTGAATGGCGTGCATTTCAGCCTCTACGCGAGCAGCAGGCCCCTCGTGCACCAATAATATGAGACCGCTATCACCACGTTCGTGATCGGGGAATAACCGTGCCACCTCTGAGGCATCGTACTGACGCATCACCGGGGGCTTCCAGTCCTGCTGAATGATTTCGCGCTGCGCCCGAAATCCGGTTGCCATATCGTCGCAATACCAGGCACTGAACTCTCTCGACTCGGGCTGTCGTCGCAGCGACAAAGTCACCGACGTCACCACGCCATGGGTACCCTCTGCACCGAGCGCCAAGTGCCGAAGATCGGGCCCCGACGCCGCGCGAGGTGCTTTACCTAAGGTCACCTTTTCGCCGCTCGCGAGCACGAAGTCGAGGGTATACACGATGTCTTCGATATTGCCGTAGGCGGTTGAAAACTGCCCCGAAGCGCGCGTCGAGACCCAGCCTCCCACGGAGCTGATACCAATCGACTGAGGCCAGTGCCCCATAGTGAGACCTCGCTCTGCGACCGCTTCCTCAGCGACCAATCCATTGATGCCCGCTTGAACCGTGAGGAGCAGATTGTCCTCATCGATTTCGATCACTTGATTCATAGCGCTCATATCGAGCAAAATTTGGTCATCACTCGGCTCAATGCCCCCGCAAACACCACTGCCTAACCCCCAAGGGATCACCGCGATACCGTGCTCAGAGGCGTGACGCATCAATGCTTGCACTTCTTCTGTCGACTCTGGCCGCACCACACAACCTGGCGTGGAGAGTGTCTCGCCTTGCCAGTCCTGCCAGTGCTTAAGACACCATCGATCAAAACGATGCGCATCCAGATCCTCTGCATCAACAGAGACCCGCTCTGGAGCGAGGGCATTAGCTAGCTTTTCGATGTGCATCGGTTGTGTCCTCTACAAAATGTTGATTGGCGAAGCCCGCACGGCTCGCCGCATCAATCGCCAGGCAGTTCTCAATCTCTGCAGCCTCCCGAGTGGCATCCCAGTGCAATAGCGCACCCATCGCACTCGCAGCTTGGGCCAAAATCGGTAAGCCGGCCTGCTCATCAAACCACGCACGACTGCTACGACGCGCCCAGTAATCTTCGAGTCGCAGCGCGCCCTCTGACAGCACCGCATGATTCACCTCCGCGGCCACTAACGCCGCGGCCGTTGAGGTGGATCCGACGACCTGTTGGGCTTCGCTGCCATAGAGTCGCTGTATCCGCTCCATCGCTGCTGCGTCCCAATCACCAGACAATGCCGTTGCGGTGTTGCCACCCGGCAAGGACACCTCGGCGGTCTGACAAGGCGCTGCCGTCAAGCCATTGGCCTCAACCACCTGGTCGACAATACGCTCAGCCATTGCCCGATACGCAGACAACTTCCCGCCGCCCACCGAAAGCATGCCACTGCTCGACACCCAGACCTCATCTTTGCGCGAGAGCTCTTTTGAGGCGCGCCCCGAACCATCGGCCACCAAAGGCCGAATACCCGACCACACTGAAACGATGTTGTCTGGCGTGAGATTCGCCTCAGGCATGACCTGCCGTGTTCCCGCCAACAAATAAGACACATCACGTTCAGTGACCGGCGGCCAATATTCGCTCTCGGGATGATAGTCATCGGTGGTACCGATATAGGTATAGTCGCCAAGTGGCACTGCAAAGATACGTCGCGCATCGTGGGTGCGCATGACCACTGTGTTATGCACGGGCAGATCTTGGTGCTTAAACACCAGATGAACGCCACGACTCAGCGCCAGTCTGGGCGCCTGTTCTTGCTCTAAACCACACACTGCATCAACCCAGGGCCCCGCCGCATTGACGACGGCGCTGGCTCGCAGAACAACCTCGCTCGTATCGCCCGGTAAGGTCGACCTCGCTTGCACTACAAAGTGGTCTTCACGCCGAATATTGACGGCGCTCAGATAGGTCGACACGCAGGCACCATGGGCCACTGCCGAGCGCACGGTGGCCACCGTTAGGCGCGCATCGTCAGTTAAGAACTCGGGATAAACCACCGCACCGTTTAGGCCGGCGGTGGCAATCAGGGGCTCGTTTTTCTTCAGCTCATCGAGGGACCACGCCTCATGAAAGTCGTTTCGCTCTACGCCCCCTAAACGCTCGTATGCCCAGAGTGCCGCGCGAAGAATCAACTTGCTGCGTCCATTACTGGTGGGAATGACATAGGGTGTCTTTTGCGCCAAATGCGGTGCAATGCGGTGCAGAATAGCCCGCTCCGAGGCGGATTCTTTGACCACCGAAATATCACCCGCCACCAGGTAGCGCAGGCCGCCGTGAATCATCTTGGAACTTCGACTACTGGTGCCACTGGCAAAATCCTGAGCTTCGATCAGCGCCACCGACAAGCCTCGCATGGCGGCATCTCGCGCCACGCCCGCGCCCGTAATACCGCCACCAATCACCAGTAAATCAAACTGCTGACTCTCGAGCGCTCGCATTTGCGCGCCCCGGTCTGTCTGGTTTATCTGATCCATGAGCTTCCCCTCATGCAAAGAATCCCAATGTAACAGCGCTAAAGAGGTATAATTGTCTAAAATATGACAATTTGGCGATCCGGTAAAAACTTGCCATGACTGACGATCTTCCCACCGCCGACTTAACGCGGTTTCTGGCCAAACTGCCGGTATTTAAGCGACTCAGCGCCGCCGAGCGCGAGCAATTGCTCGCCCAGAGTCGGTTAATTGCGTTAGACCACCGCAAGATTCTTCAGGCCAGCGGTGAACCGCACCATCATCTTTGGGTGGTCGTCACGGGGGAGATTGCGATGGTGGCAAGCTCAGCAGAAGGTGACGATTTAACGCTGGCAATTTTTGGACCCAGTAGCACGTCGAGTTGGATTGCCTTATTCCACGACACCCCCGCAGAGCGAAATTTGATTGGTGCGCCCGGTAGCTATATTTTAGGGATTCCTCGAGCGGTTGCACTCTCACTATTAGCAGCGCACCCAACGCTGTATCCAATCGTACTGAAAATCGAAGCCAATCGCTTTCGAGCGGCACTGAATCTTCAGCAACATAATTTGGTCCGTGAGCGCCCTCGTCGGGTCGCAGGCCTACTGCTCATGCTGATGGAAATGAGCGGCGAGGCGCAGCAATCGACGGTCATCCGACTCACGTCACAGCAACTCGCGCGTATGGCGCATTGTTCTCGTCAGTCTCTCTACGAAGCGGTCAAAACCCTCACCGCAATCGGTGCAGTGCAACAACGCTATGGACAGATTGAGATTATTGACCGGGAACGACTGCGCACCGCGTACCAAGGGAGCGAGGCGCCCCCTAAGGGGTAAGACTTGTTATCCGGGTACCCCCACCCACAGTCTCTAGCACCTGCGCGTGTTGCACGGATAACTGACCGGCAACTACAACACTGTGGATGCCCGTTGGCGCTAAAAACGGTTCAAGGTAAGTCGCCTGAGCCGCCACCGTGTGGGGATCAAAGATCACCAAATCGGCGTCGGCGCCGATTTGTATGCGCCCTTTTCGCGCAAATGCCGGTGCAAATGCCGCCATCCGCCGCGCGGGTAACCAGCTCAAGCGCGCAATGGCATCCGCCAAAGTTAGCCACTTTTGCTCCCGCACATAATGGCCTAACACGCGCGTCGACGTGCCTGCACCGTTGGGAACCACCTTTCGATCATAGTTCATGAGCGGCATCGCATCACTGGCCACCATCACGTGATCCCGCGACAACGCCGCTTGGTTCCATGCTGCATCGATGTAATGGTGTGCGGTTTGACCACCCGGCCGCGTTTGACGATAGTGAGCAAACCGCTCTTGTGTCAGCCACTCGCCCGTTTCTGCCCATTGCACATCGCCATAATCAATTGAAAAAATAGCGCGCCAATCGCGGGAAAACACGTCCGAAGAAATCATTGCCGACCCCGCGGTCCACGGATACATTTCGGTCGTCACATCCACGCCCCGCGCTCGCGCCGCATCGATTTTATCAAGCCATTGGGTCACGCCGCTCATTGCGCTCGCATTGAGATGGCAGATATGTACAGCCGCACCGGTGAGTTCCGCGGCGGCAATCACCTCATCCAGCCCCGAGGGATCACCGTCAATACCCCGTCGTACATGCACAAATACGGGCACCTGATGTTGCGCCGCGACGGCAAACACCATGTCGCGCTCAGCGTCATCGACGGCACGAGTCATGTAATCGAGTAAAAAACCAATCCCTAAGCCGCCTGCCAGCAGCTCTTGCTCCATCATCGACCTTATTTGTGCACGCTGTTCGACGGTAGCCGATTGCGTAAAAGCGCGACCCGATATGTCCACCTTGCCCGTAGTGGCGATGTCAGTCAGCGCTTGGGGATCGATCACCAGCATGCGAATCCATGCGTGACCCACCGATGCACCAAAGTGCGTGAGTGGTGCATCACCCAGCTGCTGGCCAAAACGTGCGATAGGAAAGGTGCCCGCCTCTAGCTCTAGCACCGTTGTCACCCCATCAAGCAGCTCCAAGCGGTAACCCGGCTCGGCCGCACTGTGTGAATGTAGATTAATAAAGCCCGGACTCACGACTAATCCCGTGGCGTCGATCACCTGCTCGGCGTTTAACGGTTGCTCGCTGATCGCTACGATCTGGCCTCCTCTGATACCCACAGAACGAATCGCGTCGAGCTGGGTTTCGGGGTCGATGACCCGGCCGTGTTGAATAACCAAATCAAACGGTGCAGCCGCCTGCGCTAACGAAGACAAACACAGCCAAGCAGCCAGCAGAGGGAAACGCAGCGCTAGACAGCGCCGCTGAATACCAGCTAATGACGGGAACGCAACAAAGCGGATTAGGACCAACAGTCGGCTGAATCGCCTACCAAACCACTCCCCTCGATACCCTGCTTGCTGGTGAGCGGGTCGCCGACTGACTGTCCTGCGCGCTCTATTCAAGTAGCCGCTATCCCAGGCGTCTGGAAGCCTGAGATTAGTCACCGTCAGGGGCCTGAAGCCACGCGTCGATCACCGGCATTAACTCTGCGCTCACTAACTCTACGAGCCACCCGCCACTTGGTGGCAACAAATAGCTGAGTGTGCCAAAACCATTTTCGGGTGAGGCGCCACTGGCTAGCACGCGCCACCCCGAACTCAGCAAGCGCTCACATTCGACCGGCAAGTCGTCAACCCAAACCCCGATATGACGACTGTCGGGCTGTGCTGCAGGCGCATAAAAAGGGCTGGCGCTCTCTACGAGCTCAAGATGATGGGGGCCCGGCCGGCTATAACAGGCTTTCAACACGATTTCGTGCTCACCTGCCTCGGGCGTCCAAAACGGCAGAGGGTCCATCAACCATGTCGTCGTCCAAGACAGATTCATGTCAGCACCGAGCTGTACTTTGGCCGCTTCGATATCGTCGACCGCCATGCCGAGATGAAAGGTTCTTTGGAGGTCAAACATGGCGGTTCTCCTATGGTATACGGCACCGACGCGGGTAAGCGTTGTCACTGAAGGTTTATTGAGTCCACCCAAGCACCGGTCGGTTGTTACCCACCATCCTACTCTAGGGATCAGCGATTGTGTGTGAACCGCGCGCGATCACCCCATAAGTGCCTCTCTCATGCCATGCGGTCGGCGGTAGCATCGACAGAAGCACCGAGAAAAGCACCGACAGAAGCATCGACACAGCAGCGTTAGTTACACTATAAAGGGCTTCGGCAGGACATAGTGATCTAGCAACATAATCGGGAAGATCGCCATCAGATAGACAATCGAAAACCGAAACATCTTCATCGCATCGGCATTTTTCATCGTCCGCAGCAGCACGATCGCTTGATAAATAAAGATGGCACCGAGCACGGCGGCACCGATAAAATAAATCCAGCCACTCAATCCTGTTGCAACAGGCAATAGCGACGAGACAAATAACATCAGCGTGTACAACAGAATATGGACAGCGGTGTACTTACTGCCATGCGTTACCGGCAGCATGGGTATTTCGACTTTGGCGTACTCTTCTTTGCGCGCAATCGCGAGCGCCCAGAAATGGGGCGGTGTCCAGGCAAAGATAATCAGCACCAACAATAGCGCATTACCGTCTACCTGATTGGTCACCGCAGTCCACCCTAACAGCGGTGGCATCGCCCCCGCCAAGCCGCCGATCACGATATTTTGGGGGGTCGCTCGTTTTAAGTAGAACGTATAAATGAAGGCATAGCCGATGAGTGAGGCCAACGTCAGCCAAGCTGTTAGCGCATTCACCCACTTCAGTAAGACCACCATCCCAACGCAGCCGAGCACTAGGGCAAAGATGGCCGCGCCCTGAGAGTCGATTTTACCTTTGACGATGGGCCGACCGGACGTGCGCGCCATGACGGCATCAATATGTTGATCGGCGAGATGATTCACCGTCGCGGCTGAGCCCGCACAAAGTGCAATACCGACACTCGCTGCCACCACAATCGACAGCGGCACGGCACCGGTCGTCGCCATGCACATACCCACAATCGCCGTCAAAATCATCAACCAGACGACATTCGGCTTACATAGCTCGTAATAATCTCGCCAAATCGCACGCTCTGTCAGGCTGGATTCCATCACCTAGTTATACTCAATTGATCTTCAGAATGAATATTACCGCATGGCAGACCCGGAAGCGCACTCATCTGATCAAATCCCTTAGTTAATATTGACGCAGGTAGCACTGGGTTGTCAGACTCAAGACTCAACAAGGGGGCACTGGCTGTGGCGAGGTGGTTTAAGCAAGACCGATGGATGTCGGCGACGTTGCTCGCCGCCGCAGTCGCAGGGCTTACCCTAGCTGGCACAGGATACTGGGCGCTGTGGCAATCCAAAACCGAGACCCCGGATAACGCGTGGGCGCCCGCACTGGTGGCTTTTCCAGAGCGGAGACCGCTGGCCGAGTTTATTCTCGTGGACGACGCAAAGCAGGTTTTTGACCTCAAGTCGCTACAAGCCCGATGGTCATTCCTCTTTTTTGGATTCATGTATTGTCCTGACATTTGCCCCACCACACTGTATGACCTCTCTAAAGTGAAGAGCGCACTGCTGGAGCAGGGGCTCAGTGATAAGGAGGTGCAGTTTGTCTTCATATCTGTGGATCCTGCGCGGGATAAAGCCGCTCAGTTGCAGCGCTACGTTGAGTATTTTGACCCCAGCTTTTTGGCTACCACAGGGTCATTGGCTCAGCTGACTAATCTGACACGACAGCTGGGTGCGCCTTTTCGGACCGAGCCCGAAACTGCTGAGAATGTCTACGAAGTCACCCACTCCAGCGCCATTTACTTGGTGGACCCCACCGGCCGATACGCCGGCATCATTAGCCCCCCGTTTGTTACCGCTGATGTTGCGAACCAATTTGTCTCGCTATACCAGTCCGCTACGCCGATAACACTAGCGCTCGCACGCTAGCAAGCGGATCGATACCGGCCCAGACTCTCGCTACTCTAGCGATTTTTCGGCATGGGCCGAATCAACCCGTGCTGGCACGTCCTTATTATGGCCGACCAAAACGTAGGCAAAAACATACATGAATACCGTAAGGAGCAGAAACACAATCACATGTGTCACATAACTGGTGCTCTCTGACTTCTGGCCTCCCATCTCAGTTACCTCTCTGCAAGATGTTATCGATCGTCACGCTAGTGGTGTGGTGATAGCGGTGCGGCAATGATTAATTCTTTTAAAAAGTGCACACCACGCTGAAAAAACGTCCAGTCGGCTTCCAGTGAACCGATTGCCACGAAGGTGAGCAACAAGACGGGCGGCACCAATATGAAATAAACCAAAGCCAACCGTTCCCACACCATATGCATAAATACAGCAATAATGAGTCCCGCCTTCAGGACCATAAACATCAGAATGAGAAACCACCGCAGGTAGCCCTGCACCTGGTAGTAGTCCACCGCGTAGGACATCGCGCTCAGGACAAAAAGCAAAATCCAAATTTTGAAATACACACCAAGCGGGTGCTGAATCGCCTCCTCTTCTCGGACAACAGGCTGGTGCCCGTCAGCTGCATGATCCATGACTTAGCTCCTCACCAGAGATAGAAAAACGCAAAGATAAATACCCACACCAGATCGACAAAGTGCCAATACAGGCCCAAGACCTCGATCTCTTCATAGTTGCCGCCGCGCTTGGTAAACCAGCCGGGTGTTTGATCATCCAGATGACCTCTGGCGACTTTGTAACTGAAGATAAACAAAAAGATCACACCGATCGAGACGTGAAATCCGTGGAATCCTGTCACCATAAAAAAGACAGAACCAAACTGTGCCGCCCCCATTGGGTTTCCCCATGGACGCACGCCTTCTTCGAGAATCAGCTTGCTCCACTCGAAAACCTGCATACCGACAAAGGTTGCCCCCAGCAATGCGGTGGCAAACAGCAACCAAAAAGTGACCCATTTATTCTTGCGATAACCATAGTTGACTGCCAACGCCATGGTGCCGCTGGAGGTGATCAGCACGAAGGTCATAATCGCGATCAAAATAAGGGGGATGGGCGCGCCGCCAAAGCTCAGCGCAAACACCTCACTAGGAACTGGCCACGGATCTAATGTGGACATACGCACGGTCATATAAGAAGCCAGAAAGCATCCAAAAATGAAAGTATCGCTGACAAGGAAGATCCACATCATCGCCTTACCCCAAGGGACTCCCTTAAAGGCACGCTGATCTGATCCCCAGTCGTCCATAAACCCTGCTATTCCGGGTTTTAACTCCAGCGAATCCACTGCCATCGTGTCAGTCGACATGCTTTCCTCCTACCTTAAATAAAGCCACAGATTTTGAGCAAAACTTCAAAATTGTTACCGGTAAATAGCAGCCCGAAAACGAGCAGCCAAACACCCAGTAAGTAGTGCCAGTAAAGCGCACAATTAGACACGTTGTGCTCCATCGACTGGATGTCAGTTTGCGTAAAGGCGCGTTTAATGGTGCGCATCAATGCCACCATCCCTCCCGCCATGTGCAGACCATGAATGCCGGTGATCATCAAGAAGAATCCCACAGACGGATTACTAAAATCCCCCAGTACCATGGTGGTCAATTGCTGCCATGCGGCTAATTGGCCTGCTAAAAACAAGACGGTTAGTATCCCAGCGCCGATCAAGGCCCCTCGTACCCAATCAGCTTTACCCGCGCGCGCCCACAGCAAAGCAGCCTGTAGGCATAAGCTGCTCAACAGTAAGACGCCTGTGTTGCCCCACAGTAAATTAATTTGTGGGGTGGGACGCCAATCTTGGTACAGCATGCGCCCGCCATAGGCGACGATCATCAGTAAAAAAAAGACGCTCACAACACTCAGCAACATCTTCAGTGCCGATCGCCGTGCGTTAACGGATATCTGCACTCCCGATAGGGCTGGCGCAATCGGGCCGGTATCCGCTATCCAAGGCTGCTCGGTAAAAATATTACTCATGAGGCTGCCTCAGAGGTCGTGGATCGAGGCGGTACATTCTGTGGAATAAAATCATCTTCCACACCCGGCACACTAAAGTCATAGGCCCATCGATACACACAAGGCAGCTCTTTACCAAAATTGCCGTGCTGAGGGGGCGTGTGCTCGGTCTGCCACTCCAAAGACGTCGCGTTCCAAGGATTACCCGGCGCTTTCTGACCCTTCATGGCACTGAAAATGAGGTTGTAAAGAAAGACAAGCTGAGCAAAACCCACAACGAGCGCCGCGATGGTAATACTCGCGTTCACCGTTTGTGCTGAATCGGGAAGAAAGGAAGTGCCCGTGATCTCAAAGTACCGGCGTGGCACACCCATAATACCGAGGTAATGCATCGGCAAAAACACTAAGTAAGAGCCGACAAAGGTGACCCAAAAATGAAATCTCGCCATGCCCTCGTGATACCACCGCCCCGTAATTTTGGGGTACCAGTGATAAATCGCACCACACACCACCATCACAGGTGCCACTGCCATGACCATGTGAAAGTGGGCCACGACAAACAGCGTATCGGATAGCGGCATACTGACACTCGCGTTACCCAAAAACAGTCCCGTCATCCCGCCGTTGATGAAAAACAACAGGAACGCAATCGAAAACAGCATGGGAATCGTCAGATGAATATTGCCCTGCCACAGCGTGAGTACCCAGTTATACACCTTGAGGGCAGTAGGGACTGCGATGATCAGCGTGGTGGTGGCGAAGAAAAAGCCAAAGTAGGGATTCATTCCACTCACGTACATGTGGTGTGCCCAGACGACAAAACTGAGGGCACCGATAATGATAATCGCCCACACCATCATGCGGTAACCGAAGATGTTTTTGCGTGCATGAATGCTGATCAAGTCAGATACGATCCCAAAGGCTGGGAGCGCAACGATATACACCTCGGGGTGACCAAAGAACCAGAACAAGTGTTGGAACAGGAGCGGATTGCCGCCGACGTGATCTGCCTCGTTGCCCATTGTCATAATGGCGGGCATGAAAAAGCTGGTTCCCAGTAAAACATCTAGCGACATCATGATGGCACTCACAAAAAGCGCCGGAAACGCAAAGAGCGCGAGGACTGTGGCGACAAAAATACCCCAGACCGTCAGCGGCATTCGCATTAGCGTCATGCCTCGTGTTCGCGCTTGTAAAATAGTGACGACGTAGTTGAGACCACCCATGGTGAAACCAATAATAAAGACCGCCAGCGACGCGAGCATCAGTAAGATACCCGTCTCTGAGCCGGGTGTGCCGGGTAGAATTGCCTGAGGTGGATACAGCGTCCAGCCCGCACCGGTAGACCCCCCTCCCACAAAAAAGCTCGCTGCCAGTAACACTACGGCGGTGAAGTAGACCCAAAAGCTGATCATATTCAGCCATGGGAATACCATATCGCGCGCGCCCACCATGAGCGGGATAAGGTAGTTGCCAAAGCCGCCAAGAAAGAGCGCCGTCAACAAATACACCACCATGATCATGCCGTGCATGGTGACCGCCTGCAGGTAATAGGCGGGATCAATAAAGGTAAAGGTATTCGGCCAAGCCAGCTGCAAGCGCATGACCCAAGACAGCACCAGCGCAACCATGCCAATGGCAATGGCGGTCGCCGCATACTGAATCGCAATCGTCTTAGCGTCCTGCGAAAAAACGTATTTTCCTAACCATGTTTTCGCATGGTAGAGCTCCATCTCGCCGACTTCGGCGGGCCGAACAAAGCTCGTTTCATCGTGTGCAATATGTTCCATCGTATTCTCTCGGCTATCGCTGTTGTGCCAGTTCGACTGGCGCTTCAAGGTTCTGACCTAACGTGCTGATGTAGGCCACCATGTCCTCAATCGCCTGATCGTCAGTCATCGTGTTGGAAACCAATCCCATCTGCAGTCCATACAGGTCATCCGCATGACGACCTCGTACGCCATCTCGGAAATTTTTAATCTGCTCCGCTAAGTACCAGCCCTCCAATCCCGCCAGCGCAGGGGCATTGACGGTCCAGACACCTTCGCCGGATGCACCATGACATTCGCCACAGGTCGACACATAAAGAGCGGCTGATTTGTTGGGATCACCGGAGGCACTGGGCTCATAGCGTTTCACCGCCTGAGTGAGTCCATAGCTCGTATCGTCATTAAAATCGTGCTGGCCAGATAATGTGCCGATATAACTCACCACATTATTGATGGCGGCGGCATCGGCAAGCATCATGGCCATCGGTGCCATCGTGCGGCCCCAGGTATCTGACTCATCTGCTCCGCGGACGCCGCGTTTAAAGTGCCGTAATTGGCGCCGCATGTATTCTGCATCCATGCCAGCCAAGGCTGGCGCGTGCATGGATTGGTTACCCTCGCCGTTAACGCCATGACAGGAACTGCAAACCGCGTAAGAAGATTCACCCGCAATTAAGTTAGTGTTGAGCTCACCCTGAGTCTCTGCAAAGGTGGGCTGATCGGCGATCCACGCAGCGTAACTTTCCTCGCTATCGACAATCACGCGACCGCGCATTGCGTAATGCCCTACCCCGCACAGCTCCTCACACAGCAGGTCGTAACTTCCTACCTCGTTGGGTTCTGCCCAGATGTAAGACACCTGCCCGGGCACAAAATCCATTTTGACGCGGAACTGTGGGACAGTGAAGTTATGCAGTACGTCATTAGAACGAAGCAAAAAAGTAACCGCTTCGTCTTTCTTTAGATGTAATACCGGATCGTAAATGACAATATCGTCCTGACCCAAGGGGTCTGACGGGTCAATACCCAAGGGATTATCACTACTGGTATGGCTCACCGCGACGGCGCCAAGTTGGCCATCCTCCCCGGGCAAGCGATATGACCAGTTCCACTGACGCGCCAACACCTCAATTTCGACAGCATCATCCGGTGGTGTCACCACGTCCGCCCAAACCAGTAGGCCCGGCGCTAACATGGCCGAAATAGCGACCGTCGTACCAATGGTCAACCAGGTCTCCATCTTGATGCTTTCGGGTTCGTATTCGGCCCGTCTATCCGGCTTATGGCGAAACTTAATCAGACAATAAGCGATAAACACATTGACCAGCACGAAGCCGAGACCGGTTACCACAAAAGTAAGTGTGATGGTGTCGTCCATTGAAGACCAATTGGACGCTATCGGTGTGAAATACCAAGGGCTGAGGAAATGAAACGCAACGGTCCCCAACACCAAAACGAGCAATATAATTGCAATTAACATAGCTTATCTCTCGCACCCAGTGCAAAAATTGGGCACCAACGCCCCCCCAGTACACGACCATCAAGAGAATGAATCTTTACCGCTGATTACACTGCCCTTAGATGAATCGATACTCCCTTATTGGTGGCTGTACATTGCAGCCGCTTTATTATTGGTTTGTTATTGTTGTTTGCTAGGTCGACCCTGAAAAATCAAAGCCCAATTTCTAAACTTTTCCCAGTTCCTGAGTAACGTCATTAACGCTCCGGTATGCGTTACCTCGATGCCAGCGCGCTCCAGCTCTGGATGGCTTTTAACGATGGTCTTCAGGCTTTTTTCGTCTGCCGGATCGGTCTCAACGAACAAAACATGGCGCCCTTGCGCCAGCGCTTTTTCAAAGCGCGCGAAATGCACGTTCGGGGCGTGCAGACCGATAAAGCCCGCCTCCCACGTTGCGAAGCCAAAGCCTATGATGGCCAAGAAGATAAAGGGGACCCAGCTCACTTCTGCCGCAATCCCGGAATAATGCGCCACCAGCAGTATCAGTGCGGCAATAGCAAGCCCCAGCACAGCGCCGATTTCGCCCAAGTGAACGATATCCGTTTTCAGAAAACTCGCAACGCGATTCACGTCGTGGTTTTCGAGCCCCACGTCGTCATTGCTGAGCAAATAGATTTGCGGCCGAGCAATGCCGCCCGACTCTAGCTCGTGTTCGATCTGTTCCAAATTGTCCAGATCGTCGCTGATGTAGTAGAAGCGTCTCATGGACCCTCCTTAATTATTATTTATTATCGTGTTGCTGGCGCCGCCCTCAAGGTCAGTCAACAGCCTCGTTACCGCTCAACAGCCTCTTTGTGCTGTTGCTTCTCATTCCGCGTCCCCCGACGCATTTAATGAATGAGTCAATCAAATAACTGAGAAGACTATAACGCAGTCTTGCGAGGAGTCAAACCCATCGATTGAGATAGGTTTTTGAGGACATCACGGAACAGGTTTTAGGCTTTAAAAATAGGGCTAATCGTCAATCGACAACCCTTTTTTTTCGAGAAACTGACTGAGGGGATCCAGCTGGTAATCGCCGAAAGGCGCGATCAACCGGTAGCCCATGGACTGATACAAGGCGGTGGCCTCGGGCTGATAAATACCCATTTCAAGCCGCGCACAATTAATCCCCTCGGCGACAATACCCTCCTCAATCGCGACCATTAAGGTTCGCGCTAT
>CAJQKG010000107.1 GCA_905478845.1 uncultured Luminiphilus sp. | reverse complement strand
ATCAGCGCAAAAATCCGCTGCACACTCGCCAGGCAAGAGGATCGTGGCGCGACCTGAACGATGAACCGGTCAAGTGAACAAACCCAGCATACCTCTGCGCCCACACTGAGACAGCGTGAGTCATCGAGCAGACACGCTCACCCCCCAAAGACGGCTTCGTGCATCAAGCGGCCCGGCCACAACGTGAGCAGGCCCGTTACGGCGAGGGCGAGCACATAAAGCGTCACCATCCACCTCTGATGTTGGCGGATATTTCCCGCGCGCGCGTGATACACCGCAACGACTAAAGAAAGCAGCGTCCACGCACTCAGTAGATGAATCGGGCTAAAGCTGCGCCAGGTCTGGATCGTACTGATAAAAAAAGAAGAAATAGCCACGTAAGTCATCACGGATACCCAAACCCACCCCAACCACCGATGCGCAGACGTGCCCTTGGCTAAGGCTAACTGAATGCCGCCCATGAGCACGGCGAGTAGGGCCAACACAGTATGACTGGGTATCGGCGTGGCTGCGGTTGCTAAAAAGTCCATTTTTTATCTCGAAAAGTCACTCACATCACCCGTCTTTCAGATCAGCACACGTGTCCTTATGGTGAGCTGAGTCGTGAATTGAGTTGTCGCCTGAGTCATGAGCTGGGTCATGGTGCGGGTCGTCGGTCTGATCGCGCGAATCGGGGGCCTTGGGCCGCTTGGACACCATCCAGCGGTTAATCATGATCATGCAAGTCATCACCACCGCGACAAAGCCAAGCGTAAACAAAATGAAAAACATGCCCACCTACCTTCAGGTTCGTGACCGCGTTAACCCTACCCACTGTAGCACCACACCGCTGAGAAAAAGCGCAACCTGACAACCGCAAGTTAATGGCGTGTCCAATGTATCCACAAACGGAACGCCAACGGGCAGACAGCTCGGGCACTAGCGCATAAAGCGCTACGGGCCCGGTGCTGCAAATGCACCGGCAAACTCTTGAACAAATGCAGTGAAAAACGTGGGTGATCGTTCAAGCAGCGTCTCCACCGCAGGGGTTTGCTCGTCGAGAGACCCCGCTGCGATTTCACCAAATAGTTCGCAGACCGCGTCCAGCTGCCAGGGCGATTGAATAAACTGCGCCAGAACCTCACGGAACGCCTCTGGTGTCTGCTCAATATAGTCGATGCTGCGTTGCAAGACCGTGCTCATTTGTGCGGCCACATCGTGAAAGGTCAGCAGCTCAGGACCGGTGAGCCGATAGGTTTGCTTCTCATGGCCGTCCTCGGACAATACGCGCGCCGCGACTCGTCCGACATCTCGCGCGTCAATCATGGCGGTTTTAGCGGTCCCTAGCGGCAACGCAAAGGAGTTGGCTCGACTGACAGAGGCGGCGTACATCAGCATATTCTGCATGTAGTAGTTGGGGCGCAGAAAAGTCCAGTCCAGATTCAGCCCAGCAATATGTTGCTCTGTCTCAAAATGATTTTTGGGCAACACCGCCTTAGCATCCGGCCCCGCCTCCATCGACGACACTTTGACGAGGTGCGCCACACCGGCGTCGGCAGCCACGGTGGCAAAACGTTGTTCTAGCTCGGCCTGATCGGGATGATTGCCCATGACGATTAACGCTCGGGTGACACCCTGCATGGCACGCGCTACTGAATCCGGATCGGTGAAATCGCCTACCGCCACTTCGACACCCTCGCCAGAGGGCTCAAATTTGTCAGCGTCACGCACAAACGCCCTAAACGGCACCCCTGCGTGCAACAACTCAGCCGCAGCGGCTTTGCCCACGCGGCCTGTTGCCCCCGTCAATAAAATCATAGCGCCCTCCTCAGTCATCGATAGAGTGTCTGCTTTTGCACGCCCGCTGGCTGTCAGCGAGCTGCTCACAACATCATACAAGTAAAATTGAGATCATAGCCGTCGCGGTCGATGTTTTCAGTTAAGGTCACCATCACCACTTGGTGTGCGCTCTTTCTCAGATCGCCAACGTGCTCGATCAATCGCAACTGTGCTAGCGTCTCCACAACATCATAGTGATGAAGGTAACGGTGGCTCGATATGCCTCAGAGACTCTACGACCTCTCGACAGCGCTACTAGTCGTCACCACTGATCAACCAGACTGCGCATCACAGTGACAATGTCGGGTTTCTCGGTTCAGGGTCGCGCCGGCTTTTCTCGCTGCCGACATTATCGCTATTGGCTCAGACGTCGCTGGAACCACAAGCTACCGCAGTGCACGTTTATCGGGCTCAATCCCTCCACCGCCGACGCCCACCACGACGACCCCACCCTGCGGCGCTGTATGAACTTTGCCAACCACTGGGGCTATGGTTCGATCCTGCTGGTGAATTTGTTTGCGCTACGATCGACCGATCCCCGCGCATTACGCTTATCTGACGACCCGCAGGGCCCCCGTGCCAATGAATGGCTGCGGCGCGCCTCTCGGGAGTCGGCACTGGTGATCGCCGCGTGGGGTAATGGGGGCCACCTGCTAGATCGTGCCAACCGCGCGTTGCCGTGGATTGAGCACCCGCACTGCCTAGGTCTGACCGCCAGCGGCATGCCCAAACACCCGTTGTATTGCCCCAAAGATAAGCAACCCATTGTGTGGTCCAAGCCGTCCCACTGGTCATAACAGCCGCGGCGGCATCCGGCGCAAGAGGGTTAGCCGCCAACCTCAATACCCATTACCAACCGCTTAGTCAGCAGCCGGTGCCTTCACTCAGGGTGCAACCACGACCGAATGATTCGTTAACCGATCACTTTCGGTCGATAAACAGGCATCGCGGCTCATTTTCGATATGCTGGGAGACTGGAGTAAAGGATTACTCCGATACCGCCCCATTGAGGAGCACTCATGACACAAGGATGTTGATATGGTCACTACTATTGCTAATCCGCACGCCACTCATCGCGCTGATCTCCCGCTGAACGATCTTCCGCTGTACGTGCAACGAATACCTCAGCCCCTAACACAAACAGCGCTGCCCGCAGCAAGACCTGCTGCTGTGCACCCAGCACCAAACCCAACACCGCACCCAACAACACACGAAAACCCCACACGCTCCGAGTGGACACTGCCACTTTTCGAACAGAGACGCCAACTGCCTCGACCAGACGTACCCGCTTCGTTGTCCATCGCGATCACCAACAAGGCGCCTCACGAGC
>CAJQKG010000106.1 GCA_905478845.1 uncultured Luminiphilus sp. | reverse complement strand
TTTTATACCGCTTGTGCTGCCCAGTATCGTCAGGGGAATGATCTATTGCCACCCGAGTCGCTGGCGCAATTCAATGATCTCGCAAAATCGTCTGAGGCGACCTAGACCCACCAGTCCAAGTAGTGCTTTGCGTGTGGCGCCGGCGGGTTGCTCTGGCGTGACGGAGTAACGGCTCGTCGATTGAATCAGTGCGTGAATGCTTTCGTGATGAGTCCCGTCGATGAGTTCATTTAGGGCGCTTCGTCGGCTGCCAAGAGCGCCGCCAAACCGCCCGCATTGACTGCTGCGGAAAAGCCTTCGAGGACTAGCGCCTTTTCCGCTTGCCCTGAGCGGTTACCGGTTCTGCAATAGAGAACGATCGGTTGGCTCTCTGCAAGCGCTAGCCCACGAATGCCGTCAACGATATTGTCATGAGGAATATTAATAGCACCTGGGTAATGACCCGTTGCAAATTCTTCGGGGGTTCTGACATCAACAATCAGGCCCTCTCCCGCTAACGCGGTGAGAACCCGTCCGTCGATCTGAGGTGGCGCACTATCACAAGCCGCTAGCCAGGCTATTAATAGGCAGATAGTGATCGTTTTCACGGCAACACTCCCTAGCGTCAAGCGGAGTGTAACAAGTTACTGCGCAGATTAAGACGCGGCGACTTAGCCGGTGGCCGGGTTATTGTTGGGATCATCTCGCCGATCAGCGTCGTTGGGTGGCATATTTTCAAATATCCACTCCTTGGCTGCAGAAAGCGCCTCAAGCCGTGTGTCGAATCGTGTTTCAGTGGGCAGATGATCACTGACTCCCATGCCACTCAGGCTTGCAGCCACCGCGTCGTTAATACCACAGACAAAAAGATGCTTGCCCGCATGAGCGGCGTCTTGTGCGATGGTTTCAATTGCGCGTAACGCCGACACATCCATGAACGGGACGCGACCAAAATCGAGCGCCAGCGCTACGTGATGTTGTGGGCTGAGTCGCTCTCGCACATGATGTCCTAAGTCTGCTGCGGCGCCAAAACTCAGAGGACCGCCAAAGTCAAAGTAGGTCAGATGATCACCACACTCATCGAGCAAGGCAACTTCTCGGTCAGACAGACCTTGGGAGAGGTTATCCACATCGCCCGCTGCCAGCGCTAATTGGGCATCAGAGACTTGCTTAACATAGGCGATGGCCGCGACCACAACGCCTGCGGCGACCGCGGTAATGAGGTCAACAAAGACGGTTAAGCTCAGCACCATTACCATCAGCGCCAGATCGAAGCGAGGGCCTTTGTGGGCCCGTTTTAAATAGGAGAAATCGACGATGTCGTAGCCCACCTTGACGAGAATTCCCGCTAAGACCGCGTGGGGAATTTGAGATGCCAAAGGGGCCAGCACCAGGACAACGGCGAGGAGAAACAGAGCGTGAAACACCCCAGAGAGCCTGGTAACACCCCCCGTTCGGATATTGACCACGGTCCGCATGGTCGCGCCGGCTCCGGGAATGCCGCCGAAAAACCCAGCAGCCATATTGCCCACGCCTTGGCCAATTAATTCGCGGTTAGAGTCATGTCGCGTGCGGGTCATATTGTCGGCGACCAATGACGTCAGCAGACTATCGATCGCACCCAGTATGGCGAGGATGAGGGCGGCCTCCATAATGATTAACGCTGCATCTCCGGAAACGGAGGGCATGATAAAAGAGGGCAAACCGGTTGGGATGGCACCCAATATGGGGACGCCATCGATGCCCATGCTCACCAGAGTACCGACGACGAGTGCGACGAGTGGGCTGGGAAGATACTTACCCCACTGAGCGGGCCATAAAAAAACAATAGCCAGCGTTAATAAGCTAATACTTAGCGCACTAAAATTGGGGTCGGCTATCGCCGAGGGAACTTCCAGCAGCGCGGGTATCGTGCCGCCACCCTCGGGTTCATGCCCGAAGAGGCGTGCCAACTGCAGTGCAATGATGATGCAGCCAATCCCACTCATAAACCCCGATACGACGGGGTAGGGGACTAGGCGAATGTATTGTCCGAATCCGAGCACTCCAAATGCAATTTGCAACACACCCGCCAAAATGACAGTGGCGAAGATCATCGCCACATCGCCACTCAGTGAGGCAAATACGCCGGCAAAAACCACAATCATCGGTCCTGTCGGACCCGAAATCTGCGACGGTGTGCCGCCAAATACAGCGGCGAAAAATCCCACCAAAATGGCACCATAGACACCCGCAATCGGTCCCGCTCCGGATGCTTCGCCAAAGGCGAGTGCCAGTGGCAAGGCCACGACGCCGGCCGTTAGCCCACCGAAAACATCACCCCGAAGATGGGAGAAATCAAAGAAACGGGACATAAATGGTTCGACTCCTGCGTACTTAAATAGATCCAGTGAAATGAGGCCTTAGTAGCCAGATCGGCTCGACATCATCCACTGGTAAGTGGATTATCAAGTAATGCGGCTAGCCCTCTGGCATCGCTGAACTGTGGTGCTGAAGTATTTTCCAGCCGTCGTCAGAAGCCACATATAAATAGCTGTAACGGGCGCTGACCTTGGATCCGTCGCCAAAGGTAAAGGTGTAGATGCCCGAATTGGTCACATGGGTCTCACTCAAGATGTTCACATTGAACTCGTCAATCACGCCCTGGGGAGATTTTTGCAGAAAGGCTTCGAAGTAATCCTTTATTTCTGAGTGGTTATGTCTGACCTGATTCGAAACGGTGGGTAATAACACCGCATTATCAGCGTACAGCGCGGTCACGGTATCCGGGTTACGCGTGCTCAATGCTGTATTCCATTCATCGAATAACCCGAGGACGTCTGCATCATTCATCTAACCATCTCTCCCTGTGTTGGTGATCGCGCAACCGTGTGACGTGACCGTGTATCAGTAGCCTCCGGGTGGATTACCCCGGTGAAGTCTGCTTCATACGGTCACGCAGTGTGTTGGTTACCTGCTGTGCTGCGGCGCTATAACGGCGACGGTGCATTTTATACGTGATTAAAAAAATAAAGATCATAGTATTGTGTGATAGTCTTTAGCTATCACTCGGTATTGACTGATCAGCTGACAAGTACTGGATCGCAGGTGGGTTTTGGGCCGCTAGTCAGCCAGTCATGGAAATCGTAAATGGCAAAGCCTGAGCAGCTCTCTTTCAAGCAGATTCGTTATTTTCAGGCTATCGCTGAGGCGGGCAGTTTCCGGCGAGCCGCGGATCGTATCGGGGTCAAGCAGCCGACACTCACGGTGCAAATGGCGGCCCTAGAGGCGACGTTGGGTACGATACTGTTTGAAAGAAATCGCAGCGGCGTCGTGTTAACGCCGGCAGCGCGAGACCTATTACCGCGCGCCAGACGCATAGCCGAGGAATTTAAAGCGTTTGCTGATCAGGCACAGGGCGTATCAGGCGAAAGTACGTATCGATTGGGTGTCACACCCACGCTGGGCCCCTACTTGCTCCCGCGGGTACTCCCCTCAATCCATCAGCGATTTGAGAATCTGCGGCTGTATGTGCGCGAGGCCATTCCGGCGCAGCTGGGATCAGATGTCAAGTCGGCGGTTCATGATGTGGTGTTGACGACGCTGCCCCTGCAAAGTGATGAGCTGGAGGTGAGCCCCCTGTTTCGTGAGTCGCTGAAATTAGCATTGCCACTGGAGCATCCATTGGCTCAAAAGCGCACCATCAAAGCAGAAGACCTGGTGGGCGAGGCGGTGCTCACGATTGATGAGCAACATCTTTATCACCGACAGGTCAGTGCGTTGTGCGAAAGCTTGGGCGCAACGGTCAATCGAGATTATGAGGGGACCTCTCTAGATACCTTGCGGCAAATGGTGGTGATGGGCATGGGTATCACCTTTTTACCCGCGCTGTATGTCGCGTCAGAAATTAACGACTCTGATACCTTGCGAGTGACTGATGTGGGGGGGGTGAGTATGAGTCGAGATCACGTGCTCGCATGGCGGCGCCGATCACCTGCCCGAGTATTTTTCCGGCAACTAGCGGATGCCATCAGAACCATTGCTAACGAGCAGTTTGAGGGCGAAGTGACGCTGCTGTGAACAAAAGGGGGTCGCTTCGTTTCACACAATGACGCACAATGCGGCCCCCTCTCGAGACCAGACTGCCAAATTATGCATCGAATCAAAACCTACAACGCGCTCTCTTCCAAAGGACTGAAGCGCTTTGATCCAGAATGGTTTGAAGTCGGAGAGGGTGTTGAACAGCCCAATGCCATTTTGTTGCGCAGTCACAAGTTGCAAGACGCTGAAATTCCAGATTCTGTTGCGGCCATCGCGCGTGCGGGCGCCGGCGTAAATAATATTCCCGTTGAGCTTTGTAGTGCGCGAGGCATTCCCGTGTTCAACACGCCAGGCGCCAATGCCAACGCGGTAAAGGAGCTGGTGGCTGCTGCGATGTTACTCGCTTCGCGTGATATCGTCGGTGGCGTCGCTTTTGCACAAAATCAGGATCGTACCCTATCACCGGCTGATTTTTCGGCGCTCATGGAACGCGAGAAAAAGCGCTTTGCGGGTGCTGAGTTGGCAGGTAAAACATTGGGTGTAGTGGGTCTTGGCGCAATTGGTAGCCTTGTAGCGCGACTGGGTCTGGATCTTGGGATGGACGTGGTCGGCTTTGACCCGGCTTTATCGGTCGAGGCAGCATGGCGATTGCCGAGTGAAGTGCGGCGAATGAAAGATGTGCAGACGTTACTGGGCTGCAGTGATTTTATCAGCCTGCACTTGCCCGTTTTGGATACCACCCGAGGGCTGATCAACCGTGAAATGCTAACGCATTTTCGACCCGGTAGTTGCCTGGTCAATTTTGCACGTGAAGAAATTGTGGTGACAGAGGATCTGGTGGACGCCTTAAATAACGGCGCCTTGGGCCGTTATGTGGCTGACTTCCCCAACCCGCTGTTACTGGGGCGTGACGACGCTATCCTCATGCCGCATATCGGTGCCAGTACGGCAGAGGCAGAAGAAAATTGCGCCGTCATGGCCGCAGATCAACTCAAAGCGTTCCTTGAGCATGGCAATATCCGTAATTCTGTGAACTTCCCGACCATTGAGCTCGAGAGGACCACTGACTTTAGAATCACCCTCTCTAACCAGAACGAGCCAGGAATGCTCAGCCATATTCTCACGTTAATTGGTGAAGACGGGCTGAACGTGGCAGATTTGCTCAACAAGAGCGTCGGCAATATCGCCTATAACATCATTGACCTTGATGGTGTTCCCAAAGACACCCTGTTGGCGCAAATCCGCAACCTTGAAGGGGTGCTGAACCTTCGTGTCATCGGGGGCGTGAGCCAGTAGAGGTAAGTGTTATAGGCTGTCGAGCTCGGCCATCGCCTCATTGGCTTTCTGAAGTCGTTTTGCGCAAATATTGCCGCCGGTACTTAAGCGTTCCAGCACGCTTCTTAGCAGTAGTGATATGCCCCCGGTCACGACAGCCAAGCTCCCTCCGACAACCGTGTTGGCAGGATTCAGAGAAATTCTCGGCGCACTCAATGTGCCGGTCACTTCAACAAACGGGTTGACCAGGCTAGACATGTTGATGCCGAGTCCTTTTTGAGGAATCGTCTTGAAGCTCGCCTTCACTTTTTCTGTGTCGAAACTGACATGAGTATCGGCCAGTATTTTAACCTTTGGTGTGTCGATGACGATGGAGGGCTGACCGAAGGCTTGACCATTTTCGATGGTGTTAAACACAGCGGCACAGTCGATAGCGGTCATGGTTTGTTGCTCTTTAAACGGGTTCAAGGCATTGCTCAACTCTTGCAAAAAAGTGTTGCTCAGTCGATCAAAACCCGTGTTGAGAATATAACCTGACCCCATGCCGAGATTAAGGTAACCATTGAGACTGCTGGCCAAAGTTTGGGTCGTTTGCCCTGATCCGGTCAACCGCAGTTTCACGTCGTAAGCCGGTAATGCATCGGTCTCTTCTTCGGGTGCTTTTGGTATGCCATAAATCAGGCTCTCGCCAGTTAGCGCGAGATCGAGCTGGGGTGTGTTGTCTTGATCCAGCAGTGACCCGGCCAGCGCTACCGAGCCATTCACGCCATCATCGAAAGCCAGCTCGTCGACTCGGAGGCCGTCTCGCCGCAACGAGAAAGCGGACTGCAAATCCTCGAGGGGCCGCATTAGCCCTGTCAGGCTGTCGATATCGAGAGTGATGTGAGCTTCGAAATTTTTCCAAGCAGCAAATGAGATGGGGTAATCAGGAATCAATTGGCCGGTGGGGGGTGGGGTAGAGGCCGGCGCTATCTCAGTGGTCATGCCTGCTTTTTCTGCCAAAAAAGTAGGCTTCCACGGGGCGAGGTTGATGAGTTGACTTTGGCCCGTCAAAGTCAGTTCTGGAAAGGAGGGATTAGCCGCGCGACCCGTGACCGATAAATCACTGTTCCCTGAGCGCATCTCGAGTTGCTCAATGAGCAGAACACCTGCTTTAGAGTCCAAGGCGGCTGACAGTTGCAGGTCCTGATCGGGGAGCGGCCTAGTCACCCAGGAGGAAAAGGGGGACAGGTTCGCGATCTTTACCTCTGCATTTAAATGGCTATCGATGAATTCGTCACCATCTCGTTCGAGTAAGCCATTCCCTGAGATGACGGCCTGAATAGAATCGAGCTGCAGTGTTTCGAGATGCCATGCATCGGGCGTGACGGTGCCTGTTGTGCGCAATGAAATGGGTATGGCGGCCTGGTTCTGCAGTTGCAGTGTTTCAGGCAGGTAGAGGGCTAAATCCGGCGCCTCCGCATCAAGATCAAATTCAATCCGCTTTGAGCGCTGGTTTAATAATAAATTACCGGTCACGGACGCGGTGCCGAACTGGAGTTGCCCTGCTGAGATGGCAAGCTGACCCTCTCGCCAACCGACATGACCAGAGAAAGCGACCGGCTGCTCTACATAAGCGGGCAGTGTGAATTGAGTCAGTAGCGGTTGTAGCTGAGGAAAGGTCAGGTCCCAGTCACCCCTGAGAACGGGTTTTTTTTCGGTCAATGACAACAGGCCGGAGAAGCGTCCCTCACCCTCTGCGAGTTGTAATTCACCCTCTTCGATAGAGAACTGTTGCGAGGCTCGATAGGTGACCATAGCGCGAGCAAGAACCGGCAGCGGGGGGACCGCGTCTGCGTTGCGCACAAAGGGGTCTACGCTCGATTGAAGACTGTCGGACTCGAGGGATACTCGAATACGAGTGCCGTATCGCTGGGAAAACCAGCCCAGTAATCCGTTTGCCACGAGCTCATTCTGACCGACGCTAATACGGAGCTCGCTCACACGAGCCAGCTCGGGGGACTCGATTGAGAGATTGCCCTCAAAAGTTGCCGCGGGGAGCGGGGTGGAGGTTCCAGTAATGAGGCTTAGTAGCCGATCTGGATCGTCCATTTTCCCCCGAATCGAGACCGTTGACCCCAGCATGGCTTCACCCGGCTCGAGCCGCCCTGCGATGGCGAGCGATGCGAAGGGACTTTCGGTGCGAACCTCAATATCGGCGCCGCCTTGCGTTCTCTTTAGCGAGACACTGCCATTGACTGGGCCAATCAGCTCTGGGGGTAATGCCAACGCGGCGCCCCATCGTCCCAGGGCAGGGATATCGATCGTGCCGTCTAGTGCCCCCGTGCTTGGCTGGCGGTAATCGGCGAAGCCCCCTGCTAGCGAGAGGCTGACCGCATCGCTTTGCAACATGACGAGGGGGACGTCAATTTTGACGCCGTTCTGCATTGCTTCGATGTCGATTTCAAATGGCGTTTCAGGCCAGTTTGGTTGCCCCATGACAGACCCAAGATGGCTAAGGCTGGGGCCCTCAGCCATCAGGTTGAGGTGACTCGACTCAAAGGTTTGGACGTCGTCGATACTGCCGTCGCCACTAAAATGAAACTCGCCAAAAAGCGCGTCTAGAGTGAGGGCTAAGCGTTTACCTTGTTGACTCAACGCGACGTCAATATCAATGGGTCCCTCTTCTATGGTGGGTAATGCCAGTGTGGTCAATAGTTGATTGGCGCTGTCGGCATGGACCGAGAGCGAGAGCTCAGACGTGCCGATTGACTCCAGTGAATCGAGGCGGGCTGTCGCGTCAAAGGTCGCGCCGCCAACCGTTCCGGCCCAATCGATCAGCCAGTCATCGACCACCAGCAGTGATTCAACATCTCGAATGGTGAGGTCGGTTTTGAAGGACTTGCCATTGACGAGGCCCTCGCTAGTAAGCGCCAGCGTCGTATCCTTGAGTTCCTCAGTCAGGCTTGTGACATGCAGGACAGACGGTTCAGGGTTGATGTCGTTACGCCAGACGATGTCGGCGTTATTGATCGACACGTTGTTGGCGCGAATTCGATAAGCGAATGCGCGCTCAGCAGGCGGTCTTGAACCATCCAGCTCAGGTGGCGGTGTCAGCGTCCCGTTGGCCTCAGTGTCTGGGTTGTCGTCGCTATCATGACGGGTATCAAGGTTGAGCGTGACATCGCGCAACGCGGCCGACTTAATCGTAATCTCGTTGTCGAATAAAGTAGTGAGTTGCAGTGCGAGAGAGGCAGCCCCCACGCTAAGGAACGGATCGC
>CAJQKG010000105.1 GCA_905478845.1 uncultured Luminiphilus sp. | reverse complement strand
AACTTTGCCCTTGGCTTGATGATGTCCACGTTCCGCTTGCCGTCGAAGCGCTTCAGTAGCGTGGAGAATTTTTTAAATCGCGCAAATACCAACCCGCTGCGGTCTCCGTTTGCAATGACGCCTTTGACACCCACTTCGGCTTTTTCACTGTCAACGTAGGCGAGTGGAATACGGATGGCACCGCCTGTTACTTCCATCTCAGCTTCTCCCGCTAGGTTTTTAACAGCCATCATATTGGATAGCCATTTTGGCGGCTTGTTGCGGTTGTCAAAAAAGGTGACCAATGGTCGCGTGTCACTGACTGTGAGCGCTGCGCTTGCATTGACGTCGATCGGTTTGATGAAAGTACCCTCAGCATCTGTGAAGGTGAGTGAGGTCGACCAATAGTCCCCGTCGAAGCTCTCTTCATTACCATCAACCCGAACATTGAATAAGCGCAATGAGGAGCCACTGATGTTCGCTTTCAAGTCTCTTGGCACGCCGCTCTGAATAACAATGTCAGCGTCAAGATCGGCTTCGAAAGACTGGTCATCGACTTGTACTTTCATCGCGGCCGAATCGAGGTCAATGGTGCCACTGATGGTGTCCTCAGTGAGAGAAACCTGTGCATTCAGCGCGGTTTCGCCGCCAGCAAAAGCAAAGGCGGCTTCCGAAGGTAAGTAGTAATTAAAGGCCGACATATCAAGCACTTTTGCGTCATTAATGGCTAAGTCAAAGGTATTCATGGCGCGCCGCTGTCGGGCGGCTTCATCAGACCACAGTTCCTTAAAGCTCATATCGGGGTCAGGAAGAATAAAGTTCGAACCGCTATAGCCGAGCCGCAACGCGGTGCCGCGTAGAAAGGGATTGCTTTCTTCCATCCTCGTTGCAGTTAATGTGTCGTAGTGAATATCGAGCGTGAGCGGACTATCGGCGTCAGCAGGTGTTTGGATAAGGACCGATCCCACGCCGGCAATATCGATATCTCTAATTGTCACGCCAAGGTTGCTTGTCGTGGCGTTGAGTTCGGTGCCGGCGCGCACATAGCCATCGCGCACTGCGAGTCGCCCCGTCACCTGTCCGGCGCCCGCTATGTCCAGGTTGCCGAGGCCCGCGGTGAAGATATTGAGAAAGTTGAAGCTGCCCACTGTCAGGTCAAGTTGCGTGTCAAGGTAAGCAAATTTCAACATGCGACGGCCTTTATTATCGCGGCGTGTCAGCGGTGAAAAACCCAACACTCCCTGCACGGTGCCGCCTTCATAAATCTCTGCATCGCCATTGAGGTAGGCGGGACCCAGGTCGAGATCAAGATCGGTCACATCGAGTGAAAAGGTGCCGCCTCGTGTTTCCGTGTATAAATTGCCAAATGCCGTGCCACTGCCAGTGCCTTGGAGATTGAACACCCAGAAGCGATGCTCGCCACTGGCTGCAACGCCATTGACGTGGATTTTCCAGGGCCGTTTTTTGGGCAGCTCAGTGGTATCAACTGGCACCACCTCTCTTCCCGTTATCGGCGGGAAGAATGCCAGCATATTGCTGTAGTCACGGTCGGGCTTCAGTCTGGGTCGCTGGCGATAATCGATGTTTTCCGCTTCGACATCAGATAAGTACACGTCTTTGGAGATTAACGGTAGCAGGGAGATCGAGGCCGCCCCCGAGGTCGCGTAGGCCTCCCATTGTTGCGTTCGGGCTTGGCCGTTGGCGGCGATGCCTTCGGCATTCAAACGAAACGGATATAAGCTCCAAGCGCGATCCCATGAGACTTGAAATTTTTCAGGCCGTATCATGTTCACGATATCCTGAGTGATCGGCAGGTAAAGGAGCGTATTGATAATAATTACGTACGCAAATTCTGCTGCTACTACGATGAACACAAATCGTTTCAAAAGGTTTTTCATGGCGGCTAAAGAGCGTCCTTTATCAGTGGTCGGGTAGGGACTCCTGCCCGAGTGCTTATGACCTATCGGGTGGGGCTAGCTAATACTTTCGTCGTCTCGCAGATCCATCGCGACGAGATTCTTGCCGACCGTCGCGCCTCTCATCATCTCGCTATATGCCAGGCCAGCATTGTCTAGTCCTTCGGTAATGTTCTCAAGTACTGTTAGCTCGCCAGACCTGACCCAGTGATGCAGTTGGGTCGACGCAGCGGGCACCTTGTCCATGTAGGTGTAGAGTAGAAATCCCCGCAGGGTGAGCTCTTTCTCGACCAGCTTCCACATATTGAAGAGCGGTGTGGGGTTGTCTTGGTCGTTATAGTCTCCGATCATTCCGCAACCAATGATGCGGCCAAAAGTATTCATGCAGTTTAAGGCGGCGTCCAGGGTTTTACCCCCCACGTTGTCGAAATACACATCGACCCCTTCGGGACAGGCTTCGTGAATAGCGTCGGTCAGATTCTCACAGGTTTTGTAGTTAATTGCGGCATCGGCGCCTAATGTCTTAGTGACGAGCTGGCACTTGTTGTCGCCGCCCACAATGCCGACCACTTTACAGCCCCTGAGTTTGGCGATTTGCGTGGCCATTGAGCCCGTGGCGCCGGCAGCGGCGCTGATCAAGACGGTATCGCCCGCCTGAATCTTACCGATTTCATGCAGTCCGACGTAGGCGGTGTGACCAGAGCCACCGAGACCGCCAGCATAATAAGAGAGGGGAATGTCTGCTTCAGGCGTCAACTTAGACAGAAGGATGGTATTGGCATCACTGAGCGAGTAGTCCTCCCAGTGATGAAGTCCAAAAATCAGATCCCCTGCCTCAAATCCCGGTAAATGCGAAGTCAGCACTTTGGCTACTGAGGGTCCTCTAATGGCGCCTCCGAGCGGAATGGGTTCAAAGTAGTTAGCTTTGCCATCGAGCCACCCACGGATGGCGGCTTCTAATGAAAAAAATAAATTTCGCACCAACATTTGCCCTTCTCCGGGTGTTGGGACCTCGCAAGTGCTCAGCCCAAAGTCGTCGGGCGTTGGGGCGCCTTGAGGGTGGGCTTTCAAGACAATCTGGCGATTTTGCATTGACAGTGTTCCTATTGTTGACTGATGACGCGCTGGCTTTCGTTTACCATTGGCGGCAGAGTATATTGTTTCGCTAGGTCGATCGTATACTGATGGCCACACAGAGTTTGTCGAGACATTATGAGTCAGCCTGACATCAACATTCCCGTTTTGAACGTGCCCATCCATCCCGATACGCTCGATGGGAGAGATCCGTCGTTGCTAAGGGGAGACCCCATTGGAGGCAACCGTTATTACGATTCGGATTTTGCTCGCCAAGAATGGGAGCATATGTGGACCAAGATCTGGCATGTGGCGGGGCGCTTGGTTGAGGTCGAGGAGCCTGGAGATTTTGTTGTTCATGATTTTATGAACCAGTCGGTCATTTGTGCGCGGCAAGAAGACGGTTCACTGAAAGCGTTTTATAACGTTTGTCAGCACCGAGCACTGAGATTGGTTGAAGACAGCTCCTCGGTAAGCGATTTTCACTGTCGCTATCACGGGTGGGTCTGGGGTCTGGATGGCGTGTTGAAGTCGGTGCATGACCCTGAAAATTTTTCCCAGGGTGATCCCTGCGGAAAGCTGCGCCTCAAGGAACTTCGCTGTGACACCTGGGGCGGTTTTGTCTGGTATAGCTTTAGCGACGATAGCCCGGGGTTGATGGAGTATCTTCATCCGCTGCCGGAGATTTATCAAAATTATCCTATGGATACCGCGGTCAGAATTTTCGCCAGAAAAATCCGACTCAATACCAACTGGAAGTTTGCAACAGTTAATTTCAGCGAGTCTTACCATACTCGGACCGCACATCCACAAGTGCCGCCTTGGATTGATCAAGATTACTGGAGTGCGCGG
>CAJQKG010000104.1 GCA_905478845.1 uncultured Luminiphilus sp. | reverse complement strand
AGACAGAGGAAGGCACCCACTTCAAAGTGATTGGAAACACCTAACCCCTGTTTACGCAATAACCACTCGATACCCACCTTTAGGCGCCCGGTATATCCCAGCTGTGACGCCAATGAGTCCCGAGCATAGATGGCGTCGTATTCAAAACACCAGGCAGGATGGTCATGCAAATTGGCGCCTACGCCAGGCGTATGCTGCTGAAGGGGAATATCATTTGCCCGCAGCATGTCGGCGTCTCCAATGCCGGAGAGCATCAGTAGCTGTGGTGATTGTATGGCGCCGGCAGACAGAATCACCTCGCCCCCTACCTCCACATGAAACGCTTCGCCCCTGGAATGCAAATGAATCCGCACCGCATCCTGTCCTGAGAACTCTATCGACGTGCAGCGGGTTTCCAACACGATATCTAGGTTAGCTTTTTCAGGCTGATCATATAAATACGCCTGCGAGGCGCTATGCCTTATCCCGTCGGCCACATTTCTTTGCGTTTCATGCGCACCCGCTTGCTCCGCGCCGTTGTGGTCAGGATTCAGCTCTAGACCATACTCACTCGTCGCATCAAGAAACGAATTAAAAAGTGGGTTGGTGATTGCAGTCTTGGTGATTGTCGTGGGACCCCCGCGTCCACGATAGAGCGGATCACCCTTTTCATACTGTTCACTGCGCTTAAAATAAGGCAGACAATGCGCATAACTCCAGTCACTCAGCCCTGCGTCGCTCCAGCTGTCATAGTCGCGTCGATTGCCTCGCACCCAGTTCATGCCGTTGACTGACGAGGAGCCACCCAAAACACGGCCGCGCGGCGTGTAGGCGCCGACTTCAGACGTGGAAAAGCCCTCTCTCTCTGCAAAAAACTTCCAGTTATAACGATCCTTTACTAACGGGATACCGAGGCCGGCTGGCATTTGAATAAAAATATTTTTATCGCTGGGGCCTGCCTCAATCAAAAGAACACTGTGACTGCCATCTGCAGCCAGCCGCGCCGCGAGTACGCTACCCGCAGAACCGGACCCAATGACAATGTAATCATAAACCTCTAGCGAGGGGCGCTTCCTGATCTGGAGCATCGAGTGATTATCCCTTGCCGTGATCCGCTATCCAAAAAAGATCAATCTACCCTCAGCGCCAAAGTCAGTAGCGCTTGGGTCTGCGTCTTAATGGTCTCCTTCAAGGACTCAAGAGACATGTCGTTATCTGAAATAAAATCGGTGAACATCTGGTCAACGTTATTCCAGATCACTTCGCCCAGTGATTGTGGGTCGACGAGAGAGATGAATAACTGCTCTTCGTAAAGATGGTGAATCAATTCAACAAGCTGTGTCTGCAGTGTCTTTTCAACATTTTGATATTCCCGGGCAAACTTTTCGTTTGATGAAGCGATCGAGGCGGCGAGGGCCTGACGCCAACAAGACTTGTTCATGAACTCCATCGGATGATCAACGTAAAGCGTAAGCAAACGAAAGATGACTTGCGCATCACCCGGCTGTCGTTGATCAATGATCTTTTTGCCAATGAGCTGAACGCCCTCCCCCTCCTCTATCAACACGGCCAACAAGAGCCCTGTCTTATTTTCAAAATTGTTATAGATCGTTGCGGGAGAAACGTTGGATCGTTCCGCCACCAGCTCGATTGCGGTCTTTTCGTAGCCTATTGACGAAAAAAGTCGACTGGCATTAGCAACAATGCGTCTTTGCCGATCGAGTTTGTTGGCTTGTCTTAGACTCACGTGATTTTTTATACTGCGCGACGGTACGGCATCAAATTGTAGTTGACTACAAAATAAAGCGCAATTAATATGGCGAAAAATGCAATTTAATGTAATAAGAGTGCGGTTTTTGCGTATTTATTGATAGTTAATATTTTAAAAATAAATATAGACAACTACAGATATTGACTTGATGTAACCGCTCGCTCGTTACATTGCGTCAATAAAAAGCGGAGTAACACGATGAATGGCAACAAGAAACTGAAGTTAGCGGCGGCAGTAGCAGGACTCTATGCGGGTTGCGTCAGCACGCAGGCGGTCAGCGCCGAAGGCAACTCGCTGGCGCTTGAGGAGATTGTCGTCACCGCAACCAAGCGAGGCGACGCTAACCTGCAAGAGATCGCCATGAGTATATCGGTCGCTTCGGAAGACATGATTGCCAAGCAAGGCCTGGTGGGCATGGATGATTTTCTGCGCTCAACACCCTCCACCAACTTTCTGGATCGTGGAGCCGGCCGCAATGGCATCATCATCCGCGGCGTCACCGCGTCCCCCCAAAGTGATGCCACGGTGGGTGTTTACATAGATGAAACGCCGCTGACCGGCCTTGGTTCCGCCTCTCCCGGAAGCGGTGGCAATCCAGATTTGAAATATGTCGACATGGAAAGAATTGAAGTACTGCGGGGCCCTCAGGGCACCTTGTATGGCGATGGGTCTATCGCCGGCACCGTCCGAGTGATCCCGAATGCCCCAAACCTGAGCGCCTTATCAGGCGAAATAGCCGGAAATTTTTCATCGACGGCAGATGAAGGTGGCGACAATACCATGCTGCGAGGCGTGCTCAATATACCGGTGGTCAAAGACACCTTCGCCATTCGTGTCGTCGCTTACGACTACGACAATAGCGGTTACTATAAAAGCGTTGCCGGCAGCAACGCTGACAAGCAAATTTGGGCAGATGCTTTCGGCGGGGTGATCACAGATAAAGACGATGTCGGGAGTGATGAGTACACCGGAGGTCGAGTCTCTGCCCTTTGGCAAGTATCCGATACCTTCGACGTGTCGCTGTCCTATATTACCCAGGATATCGAGCAGTCCGGCATACCCGAATCCATTATGAAGCTCGGGGGCACACATCGAGTGCCTTTCCAAAAGCAGGACGGGAGTGATGAAGCGCTTGAGATGGATTTTGAAGTGACCAACCTCGAAATGAACCTCGATCTGGGCAGTATTGAACTCACCTCGTCTACTTCGATGGCAGAGACAAACGCGCTGCAAGATCGCGACTTGGGCTTGTATTTCGGTCCACTGCTTGGCGTTGATGATATCCCTCTGTTTTTGACGGATACCGGAGAAATAGAAAGCTTTACTCAAGAAATTCGTCTCAACACCCGCCTTGACGGTCCTTGGCAGTTTCTGGTCGGCGCCTTTTATCAAGACATTGAAAATAAACAGCAACAGGACTTTGTATTTGAAGGCGCCCCCGCACTGGATCCTTTTGGTGGCGCATTGTTGTTCGCATCAAAACTCAATGAAGACATAGAGCAACTTTCTTTTTTTGGAGAAGCAACGTTTGCACTATCCGAACAACTTACCGTGACGGCCGGTATTCGCCATTACGACTATGACCAGACTGCCGCAGATAGCGCAGACGGTGCATTCAACGGAGGAAGCTCAACGAACGTTCTAGAAACAGATGATTCCGGCCAAACGTATAAATTGGGATTGACCTACATCCCTCATGACTCAGCGACGTACTACGCCACCTTTGCACAGGGATTCAGACTGGGCGGTCCCCAAGCCGACGTCCCAGCGGATCTCTGTGATCTCGATGGAGACGGACTGATTGATGGACTGGGTGTCGCATCGCCGGATCAAATCGATTCGGATGAGCTAGACAGCTTTGAAGTGGGCGCAAAGTTTTCTCTCGCTGATGGCCGCGCCATCATCAACGTGGCGGCGTATCAAGTTGAATGGGAGGGCATTCCTGTCTCGCGAACCGCCGACTGTGGATTTGATGTGACGCTGAATGCGGGTGAGGCCCAAAATAGAGGCGTGGAAGTAGAGGGACAGTGGTTACTCTCGGATATCTGGAGGCTGAACTATGGGCTGTCGTATGTGGAGACGGAGCTGACAGCGGACGCTCCGGGGCTCGGTAGCTCGGGGGATCGCCTCCCTGGCTCGCCGGAATTTCAAGCCTCTTTAGGGGTACAGGCAGACTTTAGCTTGGCTGGGCGTCCGATCTTTGCACGAGCAGACATCGCGCACACAGGTGAGTATTTTAATAATCTGCAGGAACAAGGGATCGGCGCTGGCGACTTCACCACTGTCAATCTGCGCATCGGAGCTGACCTCAGCGAGCGCATATCTCTAGACCTCTTCGTCAGGAATCTTACCGATGAAGAGGGCCTGACATGGGTCGAAACAGAGATTGGCGATGGTCGCGCTAACTATATTCGCCCGAGAACCATTGGTGTTGAGCTTCGAGCGCTATTGGGTCAGTAAGCTAAGCACCTGCATCAATATTGTGCGCAAATGGGGGTTGCTAATCGGGGCTGCTAATCGAGGCCGCTAATCGAGGCTAAGGATGGCCCTGCGCGCGCCGGCCAAGGCGATCAGATGGATGCAAAGCGCTGACCAATCGGCGCCGCGATTCACACGACTGCGCTGGAGGGACGTCAGCGAACTTGATGAGCAGGCGAGACTGGCGGCTCTGAGCCAAGACGAGTCAATAGTTGCCCGCTTACAAAGTAGTCGTTTATCGTCCAGAGACGGTACTCCAGCAGCATGCCCAACCGGACTGACTGCCAAGGCTGACATATTCTGAGATGGTGTGAAATGATGACAGTCATCCAATGAAAAGCATCTTCTCCCTGCTAGGCGCAGCATTGGCTTTGTCCATGAGCGCCCCCTCCCAGGCCAAAGAACCCTTCTCGGCAATGGATGTATTCAAGATTGCTTATGCGGCGAATTCAGTGGTCTCGCCCAACGGAAAGTTCGTCGCGTTCGATCGCTTCTACATGGATGTCATGAGTGACACTCGGCGAAGCGACGTGTGGGTTATTGGCGCCGACGGCAACAACTTACAGCAAATATCAGACGGCTTTGATGCTGCGGGTCCAGCTACGTTCACAGCTTCGGGGCAGGCCATTGCCTTTGCTGCGATACAAAGCGAAGCGTCTCATATCTATCTACAAAATCTAGATACTGGCGAGCGATCCGAGCTAGGCCAAGGTCTTTCAGAGCCTGCCAATCTGTCGTTTTCACCCGATGGTCAATGGCTGGCCTTTACGATGCCGGTAACTTATCAGCCAGAGACAATGGGTGAAATGCCCCCTCCCCCCGAGGGCGCCCAATGGGCTGAACCTATCGTGGTTGAAACCCGCAGCCAGTTCCGAGCAGATGGCTTTGGCTATTTACCGTTTAGTCGTCATCAAGTGTTTTTGATGCCGGCTGCGGGCGGCACCGCACAGCAACTCACGCAAGGACAGCAGGATCACAATAGCGCTTTAGAATGGCTACCGGATTCATCAGGCCTGCTGCTCAGCATTAATGTCAAAAATAGCGTCAATAAGCCCTGGGATACTGACATCGTTAAGCTGGACATCGCAACACGCCAACTCACGGCACTGACAACACAGCTGGGCCCAGACGCAATACCGAGAGTTTCTCCTGATGGCAAACGGATCGCTTGGGTAGGGCACAAAGACAAGCCAAGTCCTTTCCATGAGTACCAGCTTTACAGCGCCGAATTGGACGGATCAGACTTCCGCCATTTAACAGCCAACAACGACCTGAGTGTTATCGATTTCGCTTGGCATCCAGATGGGCAGCAACATTATCTGCAGTATGAGGCGCGAGGAAAAAATGTGCTTGCGGTATTGTCCACTGCTGGCGCCCTCTCCCCACTCACCGATGAGATGAGCGGATGGGAACTGGATCAACCGTATACTCAAGGTCAATTTTCGACTGCCGCCGGCGTGGTGGCCTTTACTCAGGGTAATTCGACCACACCCACCGAATTAGCGGCTATTGATCATCGGGGCAAGGTAACAATACTCACTGACCTAAACCGCAACCTTCAAGAGTCTGTCAGCTTTTCATCGGCAAAGACATTTAGTGTGAGATCCAGCTTTGACCAGCGCGAGATTCAGTTTTGGATGATGCTACCCCCGGACTTTGATCCAGCCCTGTCCTACCCGATGATGCTACAAATTCATGGCGGCCCTTGGGCGGCGTATGGGCCTCAATTCGCAGCGAATAATCAGCTCTACGCGGCGGCAGGGTATGTCGTGATCTACGGCAATCCTAGGGGCTCTACCGGCTACGGCGCTGAGTTTGCCCATGCCATCGACCACGACTTTCCAACTCGCGATTACGACGATCTGATGGATATGGTTGATGCGACCCTTGCCATGGGGTTTGTCGATGAAGACCAACTCTATGTTTTTGGTGGCAGCGGCGGTGGCACCCTAACGGCGTGGATCGTCGGTAAAACCAATCGCTTTCGCGCAGCGGCAGTGATTAACCCGGCGATCAATTGG
>CAJQKG010000103.1 GCA_905478845.1 uncultured Luminiphilus sp. | reverse complement strand
CCAGATTTCTTGAGCCGAGCTGTCTTCCTCGAGTAGCTGAACTAATTGCTCCTCTTGCTCGAGTGCCTTCGCCAGCGTCATTCCGACCTCAAACGGAATCAGTTTAGACATCCGATCGGCCAGCCCATAGGGCTTGCCCTGCACCCTCGCCACATCACGCACCACCGCTTTAGCCGCCATCGTACCGAACGTAATGATTTGTGAGACAGATTGTCGGCCATAGGTTTCAGCGACGTAATCAATGACCTCATCGCGTCGCTCCATGCAAAAATCCACGTCAAAATCAGGCATGGACACACGATCTGGATTCAGAAATCGCTCAAAAAGCAGGTCATATTCGATCGGGTCAAGATCGGTGATGCCGAGCACGTAGGCCACCAGAGATCCCGCACCAGAACCGCGCCCGGGGCCAACGGGAATGTCATTCTTTTTTGCCCATTGGATAAAATCCATCACCACTAAGAAATAGCCGGGGAATCCCATTTGGTTGATGGTTTCCAGCTCAAAGTCGAGGCGATCACGATAGGCAACGAGTTGCTGATCACTCTGCCCAGGAAAACGCTCACCTAAACCCTCAAAGGACAAACGACTGAGAAACTGTTCAATGCCCTCACCCTCCGGCACAGGGTAATTGGGTAGGAAGGGTTCGCCGAGACTCAGCGAAACCGAGCAACGACGGGCAATTTCAACCGTATTCTCCAGCGCTTCAGGAATATCCTGAAACAGCTCGGCCATCTCTTCCGGAGAACGGAGATATTGTTGTTCAGAGTAGGTCCGCGCCCGACGCGGGTCATCCAAGGTTCGCCCGTCGCCAATGCACACGCGTGCCTCGTGCGCCTCGAACTCGCTGGCATCCAGAAATCGAACATCATTCGTGGCTACTACGGGACACGCATACTCACTAGCCAGTCGAACAGCAGCATGCACGTGTTCTTCTTCATCAGAGCGTCCCGTGCGCTGCAATTCGAGATAATATCGGTTGGGAAACCATTGCATCCATCGCGCTAAAGCGGATCGCGCATCCCCTTCGCGACCATGCAAGAGTGCCTGACCCACGTCGCCTTGCCGCCCTCCCGACAACGCAATCAACCCCGCCGAGCGCGCTTGAACCCACTCCAATTGCACGCGCGGTCGACCTAAAAACTGGCCATGCTGATAAGCCTCAGACAACAACAGCATTAAGTTCTGGTAACCCGTCTCATCTTGAGCGAGGAGACACAGCTCGTGATGTCGCTCCTGATCACTGGGATCAATGACATGCAGATCGGCACCGACAATGAGTTTTATCCCCAGAGCCGCAGCCGCTTTGTACGCTTTCAATAAGCCGAAAAAATTGTGATGGTCCGTAATCGCAACAGCAGGCATCGCTAACTCTGCTATCCGTGCCATCGCCGGTTTGATGCGCAGCAGCCCATCTATCAGAGAATATTCGGTATGGAGCTTGAGATGCACAAACGACGTCATAGCGACACGCTAACCCACCTCTGGACGCGCCAGCAAGCGTTTCACTGGAGCAAAACTGCGACGGTGCACCGGCGATACCCCGAGCGCCGCTAAGGCTGCTAAATGAGCCTTGGTGGGATACCCTTTGTGAGCGGCGAATCCATAGCCGGGATACTGGCTATCTAGTAACACCATCTCACTATCCCGGGTGACTTTAGCGATGATCGACGCGGCGCCGATCGACGGCTCAGTCAGATCGCCTTTTATTATCGCGCGCGCCTCATAAGACCATCGTGGGAGATGATTGCCATCGACTAAAACAAGGGTAGGTTGCACCGATAGCGTCTCAACTGCGCGCCGCATGGCTAACAGCGATGCCTGCAGAATGTTCAGTTCATCGATTTCGGAGACTGTTGCTCTCCCCAATGACCAGCACACTGCCTCTAATCGTATCGTCTCTGCGAGCCGCTCCCGTTGTCGCGGAGAGAGTGCCTTAGAGTCAGTCAGCCCTGCGGGTGGCGGGTCGCGCAAAATGACGGCTGCCGCGACGACGTCGCCGGCGAGCGGCCCTCTGCCTACCTCATCCACCCCCGCGACTAGGCCACTGCTAGACACTGCAAATAGATCGGAGGCTGGCATCATGCGTGGGTCAGTGCTAACAGCGCCTCGGCACTGCGCGCAGCAAAATTACCGCCAATCTGATCAGCGAGCTCACCGAATAACTGAATTTGTTGCTCAGATTCAACCTCCAGTACGCGATCGACTGCCTCGGCAAGCCGCTCGGGGGTCGCCGCTTGCTGCAGTAATTCCGGGACGATCTCGCGACCCGCTAAAATATTCGGTAGACCAACATGAGTGCTGGTGACCATCCGTGACAGGACCATCCAAGAGACGGCGGCCATGCGATACGCGATCACCATCGGCTTGCGTAATAACATCGCCTCTAAGGTAGCTGTGCCCGATGCAATCAGCACGGCATCACTCGCCTGCATCGCGTCTCGTCCCCGTCCATTGATCACCGTCACACCCTCAATATGATCGCCTAGCAAGGCTTCTATCTCGGCTCGGCGACTTGCATCGGCAGCAGGAATCACACAATGCAAGCCAGGATGGCGTTGCTGTAATAGCAGCATGGTCGCTAAGAATGTGGGCATTAGATGCCGTACCTCTGCCTCACGACTTCCTGGCAAGACTGCGAGTAATGTCTGATCTAGTGGCAACCCAAATTCATGCCTAAGCGCATCACGCGTTGGCATCAACTGCAATTCGTCGACCAGTGGATGTCCGACGCAAACTGCGTCAATACCCGCTTCTTCGTAAATGTTAACTTCAAAGGGCAAGAGGCATAGCATTTTATCCACCGCTTGCTGAATGCGGCGGATTCGCCCCTTACGCCATGCCCAAACAGAAGGGCTCACCAAATGAGCCGTTGGGATGCCCGCTGCACGAAGGCGCTGTTCTACGCCCAGATTAAAGTCAGGGCTATCCACGCCCACAAAGCATTGCGGCTTAGCTACCCGTTGCTGGGCCACTAATTCGCGCCGGATGCGCAGTAACTCGGGGAGACGTTTCAAAGGCTCAATCAAACCCATCACGGCCAGTCGATCGATGGGGTACAAAGTATCTAGTCCCGCGGCGATCATTTGCTCGCCGCCAATACCATCGACTTGGAGATCGAACCCATGTTGTGGCAAAGCCCTCAGCACGGCGGCGCCCAATATATCCCCTGACGTTTCTCCCGCACAAATACCCAGGCGCAACGTTTTGTCAGACACTAACGAACAATGCCCCGTTGAGATTGCATCAATGAGTCAATCAAGGGCTGTAAACTCGGAGTTTCTGGCGCCATGGCCTGCAGCCGCTCCACCGCCACGTCTAAGGTCAGCCCCTGACGGTAAAGAATTTTAAAGGCCCTGCGCAAGGTAGAAATCTCTGCGCTATCAAAACCACGCCGTCGTAACCCCTCTATGTTGATCGTTTTGGCTTCTGCGGGACTACCTGCGACGGTAATGTAAGCGGGTACATCTTTACCAATCGAGGTCCCCATTCCACTAAAGCTGTGGGCACCTATTTTGCAGAACTGATGCACCAGCGTATAACCGGATAATATCGCCCAGTCTCCCACCTCAACGTGACCCGCCAAGGCCGTATTGTTCACC
>CAJQKG010000102.1 GCA_905478845.1 uncultured Luminiphilus sp. | reverse complement strand
GCGGCAGATCCGCAGGGCTAATGAGCCCTCCAGCTGTTCCTTGAGCAGGCCATAGGTCACCCAGTCGCGGCTACCTACCGCAGTGGGCTTCTCTATCGCGTCAAAACGCGCCAACCAGGCATCTTCTTGCTGTTGCCATGCGATTAACCCCGCTAACGAATTATCGGGCAGCCGATCATGCCGTGATCCTGCGATGGAGTAGTACGTGCCCATCAGTGAGTCCTGCTCCATCCACGCCTCGAGATACTCGTCAGCGAGGGTTTCGATCGGACTGTTTGCCGATGAAAGGGGGGAGGGATCGTGACACCCAGCAAGCGTCAGCGATAATCCGAGCGTGAGTAGCAGCCGGGCAGGAAGCATTTTGTCTCCAGTAGAGCCTGAAAGTGATGCGGCATTATGCGACCTACAGACCACAGAAGGAAATGACCGGCGGAGCGAGCCGCCCGGGCTCTGGCGATATTAAAACGAGACTGGCCGGTTCAGTTCGGTGAGGTTTTACCGCTTTACTCAAGAAGGCCATTGATATTCATCTGCGTGGTCTTGAGGCGCGGTGGTTGGTGAGGCCGAAATCGGTGGCACAGTGGTTTGCCGAAAAGCCTTCGATATTCTGCGCAGTCAAGCGTGATAGATCCAGACGAAACGGCGATAGCGCAAAGGGCTTGTCTCACCGAAGACAGTGAGCAGAACTGGCTATGTTTCTATCGGCTCCAGCCCAAATGCGTATAAATCGCGTCACGAAGTCCGCGCGGCGTGCCCGTATGGATGACAGGCCACTGCTCGGGTGAGCGCATGGCTTCATTGAGCGTGAGGTTGGGGAAGTGATGATCCCTCAGTAAGTGAATGATCTTGAGGAGTCTAAAGCCGTCGAACCAAGTGTGGGTATGCTGCTGACGTGCCGCGTCAGATCGGCCCGCCTTATGAATGTGTCGCAGGGCCTTTTGGTAATCCCATTGAGTCAGTAGGCGTTCTAGATCGGTGCCAATAGCAGTGCCTAGATGCTCGATCAATTGCGCTTGCGTGTCCGTCTCGGGTTCATTGCTCCAGTGTCGGAAAAGTTGCAGCAGCTGCCCCAGTACCGCAAAACAGTCAGCGTGATAAAAGAGCGGCACCTCGCAAGGGTTTTTCGCGTCCAGTAACCTCCCCACCGCAGGACCCGTGCCAAAGGGCACTCGGTTCGATTGTCGTGAGGTAATGCTAACGCCAGCACCGCGCGCGCGATGAACCGCTCCCACTTTGGCCAGCTTATTGAGTAGGTAAAAATCTTCGGCTGCGTTGCGCAGCGGCATACCGCGGACTGCGGCATACGCGTGACTGTGGATGACGCAGCTACTGCCCAGAGTATGGAAGGCATAGGGCGAGCCAATGGCCTGTAGGTGCAGCACGTAGTGATGCATTGTGAGCTCATAAATGAGCGTTGCCTGAGAGAGTGCTGGATCCTCCGTGGTGCGATGGGTGAAGGGCAGGGATACCGCGCTCGCCTCACTCGGCCATGTGCGTGAGAGCAGGCTTGCGTCCCACTCGGTGTCGGCATCGGTGGAATAAATCCAAGGTGAGCTAACCGTCTGACGATCAATCAAGGTGAGTGCCACATCGCAGCCGACTCGGCGGGCACGCCCCACACCTTGATTGCAGGGTGTCGCGCCTTCGAGTGCCTCTAGGTCAATGCTCAGTATCGAAAAAGAGGGGCTCACCCTGTGCAGATCGTACCCGAGTTGCAAGGTAAGGGTGGGCAGGGCAGCGAGCGCTTCTCTGACTGGCTGATTGACCTCTGGCGGTCTCGAAGCGGGACGATTAATAACCAATATGAGCAGTAGAGAAGCGGTTTTGAAGCCCTGTGCAAAGCGGTGGATGAATCCAGGGCTCTCATCAAAACAGGGTAGCACCATGACGTGTTGCCATTCGCCTTTGAGCCCAGGGCAACCCATTGGCAGCAGCGCATACTGCGCGAGGTACTGATCGATCGCGCGGCGATGCGTCATGCTCAGTGAAGCGCTGCTCTGATCGGCAACGTTTGCAAGCAGCGCGCTTCGGCAATCAGCAGCTCTTGCCAGCGCGCATCGATGATGTCCTCCGCGAAATATTCTTGGGCTAGGTCGAGGAATAGCGCAAAGTGTCGTGCCTCAGAGCGAGCGAGGGAGGCATAAAAACGCTGTAATTCGCTTCTCGGCAATGCTGTCGAGACCAGAGCGAATCGCTCTGCGCCACGTGCCTCTATGACCGCGCCAGTCAATAATCGATCGAGCAAGTAGACCTCTGAATCGGATCTAATCCAGCTGCGGATTTCATTGACGTAGGGATCTTTTTTATCGGCACTCAATTGCAGTTGGCGCTGTTGAATATGTTTGATGACCTCGCGAAAGTGCACCATTTCTTCTACGGCAAGCTCCGACATGGCGGTCACAAGCCGGGTTCGATCGGGATAGTGAGACAGCATGGATAGCGCCATACCCGCCGCTTTTTTTTCAGCGGCTGCATGATCCAACAAGAACTGATCAAAGTTATCCATCACGCAAGTCAGCCACGTGTCTGGCGACGAGCAGAGTAAGGGCGATTCGGGCATGGCACGTTAACCGGTCTTTGATTGTTTGATAGCGTAGCGCAGTTGATTCTCGGTGACACAGCAGATTTTTGAATTTACTGATCTGACGGCATCACCATTTTCCAGGCACCAGGTTCCATTACCCAAAACGCGGTTTGCGGCACCTGCTGCTGGCGGAGTGCATGCTCGAGATCGATGACCGGTTGGTCTATCGTTTCCCACGTGAGTTGGAACACCCCAAAGTGAATGCCGAGGCTTTGTTGGCTGTTGAGGTCTTGGTGTGCCTGCACCGCTTCTTCAGGATTTAAGTGGATGTCTTTCATGAACCAGCGGGGTTCGTAGGCACCGATTGGCAGTAGGCTTAAGGCAAAAGGCCCATAGCGTTCGCCCTGTTCTTTAAAGTGAGGCGAGTAGCCCGTGTCGCCAGCAAAGTAGAGGTTACCCGCGGGGGTCTCCACCACAAATGAGCCCCACAGAGTCTTCATTTGGTCTGTCACGCCGCGCCCAGAGCGGTGCTGGCACTCCACAAAGTGCACGGTGGCGGGGCCTACACTCACGTGTTCACCCCAATCGAGTTCTAGCGCACTGGGGTACCCCTGTTTTTTGAGGAGCTTGGCGTTACCGAGCCCCGACACGATCACCGGTTCTTTTTCTTGCTGCGCGCGCAGCTTTTTCAAGCTCGCGGTATCGAGGTGGTCATAGTGGTTGTGGCTCACCAAGATCAAATCAATCTCCGGTAGGGCGTCGATCGAAACACCGGGCGCACGGACGCGTTTGGGTCCTGCGAAAGTCACTGGGCTGACCCGTTTCGACCAGACTGGGTCAGTGAGAATGTTGAGCCCTGCAGCTTGAATCAAAACGGTAGCGTGATTGATATAAGTAACGCGAATGCCTTGGGTCACACGTGCTGCCAGCGGATCGGCGGGTGCGTTGTCGACGGTTTTAGGCCAGGGTTTTTCACTCCAGAGGCTTTGCCACAAGAACTTAGCGATATCCCCAGCCGCTTTGTCTGAGCCGTTGGTGTTGTTGAAATGCTTGCCGTCGTAATGGGTGCTCAAAGGCCATTCCTTATTATCTTTCGTGAGTCCCTGATGACTGGCACAACCCACCAGCAGCAGGACAACACAGAACGCTCGGGTCAAAGGCATAGGTGATGAAGTCTTGATTACCGGTATGAATGTAGCAATACGCGCCGATGCGGGTTGAGGATCAGCCAGGCGCGCACTCGGCTGACCATTAGGCGGCAAGCTAGCCCATCGTTTGATTGGTCGCGTGCCAAACTGCCAGTCGACAAATGGTCGAGTCGAGCGACTCGCAGCGCAACTCGCTAAGGCTCACCGCGCGCATCATAGTTCGTTTTCGAGGCGGAAGATGCGCATCATGCTCCAGAGAAAACGATCCCACCGGCTGCTGCCCGGGTCTTTTTGGTGTTGCACCAGCTCGCTATCTGACAGGCCACTCCACACCAGCGCTCCGGCGTCATCGAGCGACAGCCGCCAGGAGGCCTCGGGAGCAAAGTCACGCGCCATCTCGGCTAGCACCTCGGCCGCAAAATCACGGTTTTCCACCACCAGAGCAATCTCCGAATTCCAGACCCGCGAACGCGGGTCCATATTGTAAGAACCAATTACCGCCAAACGATCATCAATGACCATGGCCTTGGTGTGCAAGCCAGCATGTGCATCTTCGCCCGCCCGGTCGAGATAGGCCGCCAGGCTGCCCGTTCCCTGCAACTCGTACAAATCGACCCCGCCCTCGAGGAGTTTTTGGCGATACGGTGCATAGTAGGCATGCACTGAGCTGTGATTGTTCGATTGTGCCGAGTTGGTCAGGATGCGAATGTCGATGCCTTGCGCAACGAACTGCCGCAAATGAGTCAGTGTTGGTCCGTTGGGAATCAGATACGCGGTTTGAATAACAGCCGACTCCCGTGGCTGAGCATGAGCATCACTCGTGAACGTCGTGAACACTGAATCGGGAAATTCGCTGCTCCGATCTGGACGATCAACCAGAATCTCTGCCTCCGTCCACAAAAGGTCGCGGGCAAAGCGTCGCAACCAGTCAGCCCTAGTTGTCGTTTCTTGACTTCGCTCGATGGCAGGCCTCACCCGCTCACGCGCCGCCACTAACCGCGCCATCTGTTCCTCGGTGAGGGTTTGGCTCGTTCGCTGATTGAACACGGCAACCGGGATCGCGAGCTCCGCGTTCCAGAACAGGTCAAAGGCGCCGCCGGCATCGGCTGCAACTTTGCCTACGACGATGGCATCCATGTCCTGAAAATTAAAACTGGCATCGCGCCCAAAGTATTCGTCGCCAATATTGCGACCACCGAGGATGGCCGCTACCCCATCCACCAGAAAAATCTTGTTGTGCATGCGGTAATTAAAGGTGGATTTACCCACGGCATAGTTCATCTGTTTGACCGAGCCCCGATTGCCCATGGGGTTGAACAGGCGAACCTCCACATTGGGGTGAGAATCCAGCGTTTGGTAAGCGCTGTCTCGCCCTGAGTGGTAAATATCGTCGAGCAGAATCCGTACCCGCACACCCCGTTCGGCCGCGCGTAACACCTCGTACGTGAGCGCCAGCCCGCTGTCGTCCCCTTGCCAGAGGTAGTACTGAAGATCGAGTGTGGATTGCGCGAGGGCTGCGAGATGCAGCCGGCTTTGGAGGGCGTCGTCGGGA
>CAJQKG010000101.1 GCA_905478845.1 uncultured Luminiphilus sp. | reverse complement strand
CTACGAACAGCTTGACCGCTCAGCCAACACCACGCGGATTAGACTCAATAGCACGGTAGTGGACGTTCACCACGCCAATAACACTTCCGATTCTGACCAAGTATTGATCCACTACATGCAGGATAACCAAGCCTATAAAATTGCGGCAAGTCATGTGGTGATGGCTTGCTACAACGCGATGATCCCCCACATTGTGACCGATCTACCCGATCAGCAAGCGGCGGCACTCGGCCAACAAATGAAAAGCCCGTTGATCTACACCACGGTGGGATTACGCCAGTGGCGTGCATTCAAAGAGCAAGGTATTGGTCTGGCCATGTCGCCGGGCAACCTGCACCAAACTGTCTTCATGGATTTCCCGGTGAGCTTAGGGGGTTATCGCTATACACAGGGGCCCGACGACCCCTGTGTCATCCAAATGATCAGCTGCCCCTATAGTGAAGTGCTCGGTAAGTCACGAGCAGAGCAATACCGCGAGGCGCGTTACCAAATGCTGGGCACGCCGTTTTCTGCGTACGAAGAAGAGGTGAGAAGCCACCTTGGCGGCATGCTGTCCTCTGACTATTTCGACTTTGATCGTGACGTTGCAAGTCTTACGGTTAACCGCTGGGCACACGGCTATGCCGTTGCAGGCCCCGGGGACTCAGTGGCGATAGGAAGACAACCACATGGGCGCATCACCATCGCCAATTCAGATTCCGCATCCGAAGCGGATGCGATCGCAGCAATGCAAATGGGATATCGTGCTGTGACAGAGCTATCGGTTTAAGGCCTCACCCATAGGATACGATCAGCAAAAATTAGCGAGTACCAGCATCGCCTCGGTGATCAAGCGCGGTCACTGATCTCTCTATTTATCGGGCACCGCCTCCAGCAGGAGTCTCATCCCGTCCTTTTTCACTGACTGCCAAGTCGTTTCACCCGCTGAATGCCCCAGTCGAACCACCACCAAATCCTTTGATGGCATGATCACCGCCATCTGGCCGCCGGCGCCGAGCATGCTGTACAGGGCGCTCGGTGCACGGTCATAAGTAGCCCCCTCCAACCAAAAGAACCCCCCATGGACCGGCCGACCATCAGCTTTCCAGGCGGGCGCGACGGTGCTGACAAAGCCAGAAAACCCCTCAGGCAAGACACGCTCGCCATGAGCCACCCCCTCATTCAGATACAAATTGCCAAGCCGCGCCCAGTCTCGAGCTGTGCCTAGATCAGAACCCTGCAATAAAATATTGCCATAGGGATCAGTCTGAAAAATCAGATTGCGGATACCGATTTTATCGAACAGAGCAGTTTGCGGAAACTGATGGTAGTTATCACCGCGCGCTTCCACTGCGAGTCGTATCAAGTAGTTGGCCAACACCGGGTCACAGTTCCTATAGCGACCCACCATATTGGGTGGCCATTGCTGAGGTCGATCGGCCGCGTAAGCAAAAGAATCGACCGTACCGGTATACAAATAGTGATGATCGAAGTAATCGATATTGCTATGGACCTCTGGGTCGTAGGGTGAGGGGCAGCGGAGACCGCTCGACATCCGTAAAATATCTCGAATCTGGATCGCTTGGCGAGGATCGCCCGCTGATTGCCATTGGGGTATGGGCGCCGGTTGGGTCAACACGTACTCACCCTGCTGAATGAGCACACCCAATAAAGTGGCAGTGAGGCTCTTGCCCATTGACCAACTCTCTAACGGCGTTTGCGGAGTGATGCCCGGCCCATAGCGCTCCGCGACAATTTCACCCTGAACCGTCACCACGATGGCGGCAGACAGTGCCCCCTCTGTAAAAAATACGTCGAGGGCGGTATCCAATTTTGTCGAATCGACACCTACTACTGGAGGGGCCTGCGATGGGCTGTCTCCCATTGGCCAGGGTGTAGTAGCCGCATCGGCCAGTGTCGTCTCAATGATCGGCGGTTCAAAATAAGGCGACGACTCACCCATCGGCAGAGGCACGCAACCCAGATCACCGATGTACCGGGCCACTCGCATGATGCCCGTGTCAGTGGTCACCGTGACCGTCATGGCCTCTTGGTCGATAGCAGTGTCGCCAATATCGCCACGCGTCTCAGGAGGCGAGGTAAAGAAGCCGACATTTTTTATCGCAAAATCAGCCTCTAAACCCGATACGAAAATCGCAGAACAGAGCACACGAGCGAATCCCATCGCATAGTGGGATGCGGGATCGCCCGGGGGCCCGGCCAGTGCCGTGTCCAACTCGAGTCGCTGGCCACGTTCTGCCACCGTCTCAGTCGCGGCGATCTGAGATAGAGGGTCTTGTGCTGCAGAGGGTTCCTGCCACTCGGCACAAGATAATATTCCCAGCAAAAAAAACAGCAGTGCGCACTGTCGGATCATCTCTCAACTCCACATCAATACAGACCCTAGGGCGTCGATGCACCTCACTCATGGCAAGATGATCGTTACCGAACAGACTCTATAAAAGGGCTAAGCGGGCGCTTGCGCAGCTCACGCACCCAACGCCGGGTCTACCGGCACTTCAATAGGAAGGCCAATCAGGCGACGTCCCAAGCCTGACAGGCATTCCACTATTAGAGTGTAGCTCGACTCGTGCTGAGTCTCGAGAAAAAGCCCCCAAAGGGGGGCTAACCGCGTTTTAAGGCGCTAACGTGATTCACTGAGCGTAGGCGGAAAACCCAAACGTTGACGGACGGATAGCACAAAAGCGCCTATCTCTGAAGGCAACGCCAGTAAGGCGGGTGTCGCGATCAGAGTGAGCACTGTCGCAAAAGACAAACCGAAGACGATTGCCTGTGACAGGGGTGCCCAAAACATGGCCATTTCGCCTTCAATGGTGACAGAGCGGCCAGCCAAATCGACTGAAAAACCCGCTGCCAAGGGCAACAACCCACACACCGTGGTCACCGTGGTGAGGAGGACCGGGCGAAGCCGCTGTGCGGTAGCGCGGACAATCACGTCGCGCACATCTAACTCAGGATATTGACGACGAACGTGATTAAACGTGTCAATGAGGATAATGTTGTTATTGACCACAATACCCGCCAGCGCAACTACACCCACACCCGTTAACAAGGCGCTAAACGGATTGCTCAGTAATAAGAGGCCCAGCAACACGCCTGCCGTCGACATGACCACTGCCAGCAGAATCAGTGTGCTTTGATAAAAATTGTTAAATTGCGTCACCAGTAAAATAAACATGATCGCGAGCGACAAAGAAAACGCTGCCGACACAAATGCCATCGAATCGGCTTGTTCCTCATTGGCCCCTCTGAAACGAATATCAATTGCCGGATCAAAGGATTGCTGCGCTAACCAGCTTTCGATTTCCCTCACAATACCGTCGGCCATCACGCCCTCTCGGACGTTTGCCTTAATCAACTCTACGGGCAAGCCATCGATTCTTTTGAGCGAATCGACACCGGGGGCTGGGCGCATCTGCACAAAGTTACTCAAAGGCACCATGCCCTGCTCCGTGCTGATACGCAGTTCATCCATTGCGGTAATACCGCGCTCGGCTCGAGGGTAGCGGACTCGAATATCGACTGAGTCCTCGGCATCATCCGGCCGGTACTCACCCACCTTGACGCCATTGGTCACCAACTGCACCGCCAAACCTGCCGAGGAGACATCGACACCGTATAACGCTGCCTGTTGGCGATCCACCTCGATGCGCCACTCGATCGAGGGCAGCGCAGAGGAATCGTCAATGTCGACTAGGCTGGGTAATGTATCTAAGTGGGCTCGAACACGGGCCATCGCTGGCTCTAGCAGCGTACGCTGACGCGACGAAAATTCGATTTGAATGGGCTTACCAACGGGCGGGCCTTTTTCTAATGGCTGTACTTCGACCTTAATACCTGCAAGGCCATCGGTGCGCTCACGAATCAAGCTCATAATCGCTTTGCCGCCTAGCTCTCGCTGTGATTCAGCAACCAGTTCAATGAAAATTGATCCGATGCGGTCCGAGCTACTCCCCATGAAACCGCTGTTGCCGCCAGTGGCACCTGGTAGCAAGCTCTGAGTGTTCACAAAGCGAATGCCCGGGATTTGCAGTACCTCTGATTCGACCTCACGCACCAGATCATTGACCTCGTTGGCAGCGAAATTACCACGGCCGAGCACCGACACTTGAATAAATTGGGGATCTGCATCAGAGAAAAATATCGTGCCGACATTATATTTTCCGTAGGCCCAAAAAACGCTGATTAACAAACTGAATATGATGCCCATGGTCAGGACAGGCCGACGACAAACACCGACCATAAAGCGAGCGAATTGACCTGTCAGGCTATCGAGTTGAGTCGGATCACCATCTTCTAACACTCGCTGGGCTCGCAGTAGGTCAGCATTGTGCATAGAAGGCTTACCAAACAGGGTTCCCAGTACCGGACCGAATAACAAGGCATAGAGCAAAGACCCAATCAGTACCGTGAACACCGTCACGGGCAAGTACCCCATAAACTGGCCAGAAACACCGGGCCAAAACAGCATTGGCAAAAAAGCGGCGAGGGTCGTTGCGGTCGACGCTGTCACCGGCCAGAACATCCGCTGTACCGCATCCGCGTAGGCGCGCTTGTGGTCCATACCTTCGCTCATCATGCGGTTCGCATATTCAGTGACCACAATGCCACCGTCGATGAGCATTCCCAATGCCAACAACATGCCGAACATGACCATGAAATTAAAGGTGTACCCTAAGAGGTAAATGATGGTGACCGAGAACAGCAGCGAGAAAGGAATCCCCAGCCCTACAACCAGACCACTGCGAAACCCCATCGAAGCCACGACGATAATCATCACCAACGCTAATGCCGTGAGGATATTCCCTTCGAGTTCGCGAACTTGAACAGCCGCAAACTCCGCCTGATTCTGCGATGGAATCACCTCAATACCGGGAGGGAGACTAGCGGACGACTGCGCAACAACTGCCAATACAGACTCTACTGCATCGATGACATTAGCATCGGTGCGCTTGGTGACACCAATAGAAATGGTCTCTTGCCCGTTGTAGCGAGCGTAACTGGTGCGATCTTTAAAGGTACGGTCCACTCGAGCGACATCTCGCAACGTCACCACGCCTTCACTCGAGCTACGAATCGGCAACTCAAGCACTTCTTCAGCTCGCTCGACGACTGCCGGCACCTTGACCGCGAATCGGCCGCTATCCAACTCCATCGTCCCCGCTGGAATCAATCGATTATTGCGCTGAAGAATCACCAGTAATTCGTCGACTGAAACACGATACGTGTTGAGTGCGTCAGGATCGATAATGACCTCGAGCACCTCATCGCGATGCCCTTGAAGCTCCGCACTGAGTACCGATGGGATGGTCTCGATTTCTTGTCTGAGTTTCAGTGCCGCCTGGTACAACTCTCGTTCGCTTGCTGCCCCGCCGACCAAGTTGACTTGCAACATGGGAAAATCAGCTGCGGTCATTTCCTCGACAAAGGGCTCCTCAGCCGTCGAAGGAATCTCGGTCCTTGCCGCATCAACCGCTACTCTCACATCGCTCAACGCCTTATCGAGGTCTTTCGATACATCAAACTCAATAAAAAAGCTGGCCATTCCCTCGGATGCCGTCGAGCGCAACTCCACAATGCCCTCAAGCTTCCTCAGCTCAATCTCCATCGGCTGCACCAGCAATCTTTCGGCGTCGCCAGGCGAGATACCCTCGTGGTTCACTCCGATATAAAACAACGGCAGGTCGACGTGGGGATCATTCGCAATCGGCAAGGCGGCTCGCGTTCCCAACCCGACGAGCACCATGACCACCAGCAGCGACAGGGTTGTCCGCGTGCGCCCAATGACGGTTTCGATCACGCTCATCGTATGACGACTTGGCTGATCGTATCGTCAACTAACACCGGCTCTACGCGAGCACCGACGCTGACATACTCCTGTCCCACGGTAATCAACCTAATCTGCGGCGGTAGTCCGGTAATCCACACGCCATCAGGGCCATCCTCAATGATGCTGACCGTTCGAAAAATAACTCGATCACCCACGTCGACCAGTCGAACACCCATCTCACCATTGTCGTTTAACGTCAGCAGTGACGGCGGTACACGATGGGCAGCCACCTCGTCGAGTAGCACCCTCAACGACACCGTTAAACCGGAGCGTAACTGGTAATCACTATTGTCTACCGTAATTTCGACAGCATAGGTTCTCGTCACTGGGTCGCTCTGCTTACCCACAAAGGACAAAACGCCTTCTATGTCGCGACCCACTCGCGTGCTGCCCAATACCACACTGCCCAACTGCAGACCCTCTACCTCTTCCTCTGTGACTTGGGCCGTCACCAGCATCGGATCTAAATCGATGAGCGTTGCACAGGCTGCACCTGGCATCGCGTAATCACCGACGTAAAGGTGTAACTCTTCGATCACGCCATCAAACGGCGCGGTAATGCGGGTTCGCGCTAGATTGAGTTCTTGGCGACGCAGATGTGCCTTAGCGGTCTCCTGTCGCGATGCTGAGGCGGCAATCGCCACCTCCGATAACAGCCCCTGATCGGCTAGTTGCATGCTGCCTTCGTGTTCAATCCGCGCCTTCTCTAACCCTGCCCGCGCCTCGTCCACCGCAATTTCACGATCATCAATCGCGATTTCACACAACAGGTCGCCCTTCGCCACCTGCATGCCTCGCTCCGCTGGCTGCGCAACCACTTGTCCCGCCACTTCGGCAGTGACATCGATCACACGCTTAGCATCGGTGCGGCCCCGCAGCACAATACTGCGATTGCGGAGTTCAGCAGTCGCATTGGCCACACGTACACGGCTCAACGGCTCGTCAGAGAATCCTTGCGGGCTTCTCTCTGGCGCCGCTGCCAGCACGACATCGACGCTCTCGGGTGCCTCAGTAAAAAGCCCTGATCCAAGCCACAGCGCTAGCAAGCCAGCGACGAGTGAAGCAGAGATGACATTTTTCGACATAAAAACAGCCCTGTTAATGGGTGTAACACCTTAAAGACAGTCAGATCATGCTCTCGCATGTGACGCTGTCTGCGCATTGGTCGGTTGGAATGTCGTTGTTACGGCGATAGTCGCTTTTCAGACCGGTCGCGCCGATGGTTTTAATGAGACTTATCGCCACTTTATAACGCATGAAGGTGAGTCAGCGCATTCTTACCAGCACATCAAGCACGAAGGGAATAGCTGGGATAACCTGAGGCTATAGCGACGACTCTCGACATCGACCCGATTGCAGTGGCGAATTGCGCTAATCCGAGGGGGCATTCCCGTAAGGCGCGAGTCGATATGTCAGCCTGATAACGATCTCAAGCACATGCTATCGGTCGATGTTGTCGCCGATACACCGGCGGCTCTATCGCGATAGACTTCTCGCATGGTTGGATAAAGAGGACGGACGCGTGCACTACGGATTCATCGGATTAGGCAATTTGGGCGGTCAGCTAGCGGTTCGCTTGCTCGACGCAGGCTTTGAACTCACCGTCTTTGATCTCGACAAAACCTCGATGGAGCACGTCATCGGTGCAGGGGCAAATCCCGCCAACAGCTGCCTCGATCTCGCCCAGCGAGTTGAGCATGTGATTACCTGCCTCCCCTCTCCTACTGCTTCGTCGGCAGTCCAAGATGACATCCTGGCACACATGCGAGCAGGCGCCAGCTTGATCGAAATGTCGACAGTGGGACAAGATGATGTCATTCGATCGGCAGCGCGAGCCGAGGCTCAGAGTATTGGGTTTTTAGAACTGCCGGTCACCGGCGGCGTGCATCTGGCGGCGCGAGGCGAGTTGACGCTCCTCGCCGGTGGCAGTGAGACGCTGATCAAACTTCATGAAGGTGCAATGCAAGCTATGGGCAACAAAGTGTTCCACATGGGAGCGGTCGGTTCAGCATCGCTGATCAAAGTCATCACAAATATGCTTGCTTTTGTACATCTCGCAGCCGGTGGTGAGGCCATGATGCTCGCTGCGCGCGGTGGCCTAGACCTTGCAACCGCATGGCAGGCGATCGCTGCGTCATCCGGCAACTCTTTTGTCCATGAAACGGAGGGACAATTGATCCTCAATGGCAGCTACGATATTGGATTCACGCTGGATCTCGCGCTCAAAGATTTGGGGTTTGCCGAGCAATTCGGTGCGGCATTCGACGTGCCACTGCCGGTCGCACAAACCGTGCAACAGCGCTTCGAAGCGGCACAAGCGCGCTATGGAGGCGATGCGCAATCGCCTTTTGTCGTGAAGTTACTCGAAGACGAGCTCGATACTGAACTGCGGGCGCCCGGGTTCCCAAACAAGCTGAGTTAACAGCGGGGCTCGCGGCCGAATACAATCATGCGAGCACGATGATCGAATCAGTTGATCATCAAACCGTCAGCTCCGACACATCGCGAAAGCTCCCAATCGTGCCTCGAATAAAGCTATTAATGGCAATCACTGAACGCGTCTCGGAGGAGGGATTGGCCTCGACCATATGATTGAGCTCTGATGGGAATAACAGCAGCTCCCCTCGCTTGGGCGTGACCGCATTGACTTTGGTATTAAACAGATTGGCACGGCTCTGCTCGGGGGGCAGATCTAATCGCTGGTATGCCGTGCTGCGATCGAAGAACACTCTGGAGGGCGGGTCCGGTAAGTCGGTGTAGTAAAAAGAACCTGAGATAATCGAATTAGAGTGCGCATGGGGGTGCAACCCTGCACCTGGGAGATTTTGCTGCGCCCACGACTGCGTGACCTCCAGCTGGTGATCCACGCCCATCACTTCTTTCGCATAGTGTTGCAAAGCAGCAGAAATCGCCTCGGCCATATTGGCCAATTCGGGGCACCGCAGAATGTAGAGGTCCTCAGAAATCAGGTTTTGCTGGTTGGGCACCATCTTAAGGTTATCGGTAAAAGCGACCTCACTCGGTGTAATACAGCTGCTCAAATCGACCCTGGCCAAAGGCGTGATAAACAGCGGCTCAACGGACATCTTATAAGCGCTCATA
>CAJQKG010000100.1 GCA_905478845.1 uncultured Luminiphilus sp. | reverse complement strand
GCGGGTAACCCTGCCTCAACAAACGTTTTGAGGCAGGCTTTTAGGCTATCAGGTGTGACGGCACGACCTGCCTCAAAAACGGGCTCGTTTTCGTCCAGTTCCGCTGCGCAGGGTAAAAAGCCTCCTCGGCGATCTGCTGTGCCAGATCGAGTATGGCGGTGACCGTATCGCGATCATGCTCTTTGTATCGATCGTTCTTGAGGAGTTCTTCTAGATCGAGCAACTCATAAAGATAAAAATCGATATCGCGACGATTCACAATCATGGACATGACCGAACTCCTGATAGATGCCGGTAAAATTTAAATAACAATAGGGTCATTGCGCTGCACTCAGCAAGCCGTAACGGCTCTCAAAGGCTAGCGGGGTTACCGCGCAGTCTGCGTGGAATCGATATCGCTATTGTCGAAAAAACCCCACCGCAACGGTTACAGCCGATTCGACACCTTTACTCTCTTCGTAAACCTGATCCCTGATGAGGACCCATCAATTCTGGACGAATCGGCGTCACATTTTCGGCGTCTAATATCTTACGAGCGCGCTTGCCGACTCGGCCTTGCTTCACCCAAACAAAATCGTGCCTTGGCTCATGGCCCGAGAAACCCATCACGTGCTCAGTCAGCATCGAGGTGACGACATTCAAATCCATCTCAGCGCAGGCGCGCAGCAAACGATGCGCCGCGTCTTCGATGACATCAAAATCGAAAGCCTCTTCCTCCGCCCTCATGATCATGGGGTGTCCTGTTCCCGTGACAGACGTACCCAGCAAGAGCTCCTCATGGAGCTTTTCTCCCGGCCGCAAACCGATGTACTCCAGATCGATTTGCTCGCCGAACATATTGTCACGCTCCACATCGTATCCGCTGAGACGGATCATGCGCTCGGCGAGGTCCACAATTTTTACCGGCTCTCCCATATCGAGCACCAAGACATCACCACCCGTACCCAGGGCACCCGATTGCAAAACGAGCTGGGCAGCCTCACGAATACTCATGAAGTAACGGGATACTTCTGGATGTGTGACCGTCACGGGACCACCGCTGCTGATTTGCTCTCTAAACAGCGGGACAACGGACCCAGATGAGCCCAGTACATTACCGAATCTCACAATACAAAAACGGGTCGGCGTCTCAATTTGGGACAGGCCCTGCAAAATCAGTTCAGCAAATCGCTTCGAGGCACCCATGACATTGGTGGGCCGAACGGCTTTGTCAGTGGAGACCAAAACAAACGTTCCCACACCAGCACGATGCGCGGCCCACGCCGCACTCCACGTACCGTGCACGTTATTCGCGACCCCTTCAGAGACATTGTATTCCACCATCGGCACATGCTTGTAAGCGGCTGCGTGATAGACGGTGTCAACCGAAAAGGTTTTAAAAATAGATTCAAGCCGCTGTTCATCTCTGACACTACCCAGCAGCGTGATAACGGGGAAATGTAAGCCGTGTCGATGACACAAACTCTTGATCTCGCGATCGACGCTATAGAGCGCGAATTCTGAGATATCCAACAAGATCAGCTCTTTTGGCGCCGAGGTTAAAATTTGGCGACACAGCTCAGAGCCAATACTGCCTCCGGCTCCGGTGACCATCACGACCTTGTCAGTAATGCATCGACCAATAAGCTCCGGATGTGGCGGAACAGGCTCTCGCCCAAGTAAATCGTCAAGATCCACATCCTGAATTTGATTAACAATCGCATTGCCCGAGATCAGCTCCGAAATCTTGGGAATGGTGCGGACCCTCACCGGCAAACCCACTAGAGAGTTGATAATGGCGCGTCGACGTTCCTGAGACGCAGAAGGAATGGCCAGCAACACCTGGCGGACAACATGCTCTTCCACTAAGTTGGCGACATCTGTTGCACCCAATACGGGCCGCCCATTGATCACCGTCTCGTGCAAATCAGGATTATCGTCAATAAAAGCAACAACCCGATAATCAGAGCCATGGTTCAGCGCATTGAGCAATTGGCGACCCGATTCGCCTGCACCATAAATAATGACGCGCCGCGCATCCGCACGGGTGCTGATCTGATGCCAGGCACGCGAAGTCAGGCGGACACCACCAATGCCGACAAAAAGAAGCAACCAGTAGACGAGCAGCGCGGTACCCGGCAGGCTCAGCGACGTGACCACACTGACCGCAGTTAGCGCAAGCGTAGAGTAACTGACCGCCTTAACGAGATCCCAAACAGCTTGCTGACCCATGTATCGAATCACTGATCGATACAGGCCCTGCCATACAAAGATCAACGAGGTTGCAATCAGTTGCACACCCACGCCCAACAACCATATTTCGTTCACTGGTTGCGCTGTCCATCAGTGCCAATAATGGCGGCACCGTACAAGGCGCCCACCACAATCATCAGATCCAGTAATAGCCATCCTGAAAAATGGAAGGTGGGCGGTGGGGATCGACGGGCCAGCATCCAAACCACGGCAGAAATAGAACTGAATCCGATCGCTCGAAACCACGACGCTATCTTCTTGACTCTATCCACTCGCACCACCCAGCCGAGTCCCTGAGGACTGACGCTGTTTATCTAGAGAGGCCGTAGTTTAAGCTCTGATTCGCGCGTACACCACTATCGAAAAGGTGGGAATGGTCGACAAAAGTACCAGAAGTGGCAACGGTAGCTGGTTGCCGATGATCATTATCGCCAGTGGATACTGCCAGATCACTTGTATTGCCAGCAATCCCAACGTGACCGGGAGTGGACTGCCCACCATAATGACCAGTCGCTGATAAGCATGATCTCGGTGCGCTATGTGTGGCGCCTGCCCCGATGCAAGACGAATCAGCAGCGTGATACTGGTATCAAGAAAGAAAGGCATCATCAGCACGACCCATGCCCAACCCAGCAACAGCGATTGATCAAACGCCACTAACCCCAATACTGCGAGAAAAAACCCAAGCGGTATCGCCCCGGCATCCCCCATAAACAGCTTAGCAGGGGGCCAGTTCAGCCACAGTAGCGGCAGACAGCAAATAGCCGCCCAAGCGCACCACACCACCCAATAGGGGTCATCAGAGAGACTAAAATGAGCCATTAGCCCCAAACCCACCGACACACACAACAGCTGCGCGGTCGCTAATCCATCCGCGCCATCCATAAAATTAAATAGATTGACGCACCAAGCAACACCGACTCCCACGGCGATCAAAGCAACACCCGACAGAGGGGATTGGGGGAATAGGAGCCAGGGTGTGAGCAAACCCACCCCCAAATAGCAGAGCAATCGCAAACTGCTGGCCAACCCCCAGCGATCATCGGTCAGGCCAACCGCAGTCAGTAGTACGAGGAAAGCTGCCACAGTTCTTGCGCCGTCTGTCGAGGGCCCGAATGCCACTAGCGCGGCCAACAAACTGACCGGAACGATTCCAGCCCCGACCACGGTCGGCTCGGCATGGAGGCCTCGATCCGTCGGTTGATCCACGAGGCCCCAATAAGGCGCAACTTTGCTATACAGCAATAACCCTAATGCGGAAGCAACCAGCACGCAGGCAAGGAGCATCATGAGGCTGACTCGGCAAGACGAAGGGACTCTAGCGTCCATTTTGGCTGCCAATCCGAAATGGATGGCTGAGCACCGTTCCAATACTGCTGGGTCAGTGCATG
>CAJQKG010000099.1 GCA_905478845.1 uncultured Luminiphilus sp. | reverse complement strand
ATAATGGGGTGCGACTGACGCGCAAATTCCCGTGCCTGTCAGCGCGAGTCCCAGTGCCAGCCCGCGACGCTTAAAAAAACTGGTCGCAATAGCGCGGGTCCAAGTAACGGGGATAGTGCCTGCGCCCAGTAATGCCATCATGCCGTAGGCTAAGAACAGCATCCAGAGTTGGCCCTGGATTTGGGATGCAGTGAACAACCCGAGCGACAGCCCGATCATGGAGGGCAGTACCACGCGCCGGGGCCCGTACTTGTCGTTAAGCCAGCCGATCAATGGCGAGGTCAGGGCACCCAAGCCCGAGCTAAATAAAATAGCGGCTTGGAATTGTGCTCGGCTCCAACCGAACTCTTCGGTTACCGGTGTGAGCAGCGCCCCAATCGAGTAATAGGGTAGGACGAAAGAACTGCTGACGATGCCAATACAGGTTGCCATGATCAGCGGCCATCGCTGGGCGAGTTCTTGCTCAGAGCGGGTAATGATCATATTAGGGTGCTATCCGTAATAAGGTCTTGGCGTTACGACTCATCGTTTCTGCCAGTGTCGGGTCGACATCGTGTGTCATGGCGTGTTGGTCCCAGCCGGCAAAATTGGTCCCCAAGAGCAATCGCTCGGTACCCATAATATCAATCACCCATTTGAGCACGCGGGGATCGTGGACGTGGGTATCAAACCACAGCTTCTGCAGTGACTCCTCAAAAGCGCCCTCGTACTGAAGGTGTTCCGGAACCCATGGCCGTTTAGTACAGGCACGATTAAATCGACCTATCAGCGACGTCATGGTGCCGCCGGCATGGCTGAGGCAGATGTCGAGGTTGGGGTGGCGATGCAGTACTCCGCCGAAGATTAAAGTCGCCACGGCAATCGATTCTTGTGCCGCAAAGCCGGTCAATAGATCCAGATCGAATTGCTTGAGATTGGGATCCCCGGGTGGTCCGTCGATGCCGGCTGGACTAGGATGAATCATGAGGGGCACGTCGAGCGAGACCACTTTTTCATAAAATACATCGAGTGCGGGATCGTTTAATGGACGACCAATATCAGTGCCAATGTAGGCGCCAAGCAAATCAAGTTCCTGCACCGCTCTCTCAAGCTCCTCGCAAGCCGCCTGAATATCTTGCATGGGGAGTGCTGCAAATCCCGCTAGCCGAGTGGGGTGCTCGCCGACAATGGCAGCGAGTGCGTTGTTGTGGGACTGACAAAATCGGATCGCATCGTCAGCGCTGATGTGATGAAAGTAAGTCAGTGGGTTGGGCGATAGCACCTGAAAATCAATGTCGGCACTGTTCATGTTGGCCAATCGCACCGCGCTCTCCATAAAGGGACTGCCCTCATAGCGGACACCGTCGAGTCGATAGTCCCCCACTCGAAACCACGGGTCGCCGGCATCGGTGTAACCAATTTCGGGACCGTGTGCCCCTGCCGTACCCATGGAGCCTGCCAGCACGGCGTGTGCGTGTATATCGATGGACTTGGCTTTGCTGAGCGCCTGGCGATCGGTCACTGTATTACTCCCTACAGGGCAAAAAGGGGTCTCATGGGGTGAGTCGTCACGCCCTATTCCTCTGGTGCGATGACCATGGGCATCCCTTCCATATCGGGAGTGAGGGCTAATTGACAGCTCAATCGCGACCGCTCAGGGTCGTAGAACTCTGCGTATTGCAGCAGCATCAGTTCTGCTTGGTCGCGCTCTGGTAACTTGCCCATCCAGTTAGGGTCAATCAAGACGTGGCAGGTAGCGCATGAGGCGCATCCGCCACAGACGGCCTCAACACCGATGTCCTCTTCATAGAGCATCTGCATTAGCGTGGTATGACCAGCGCCTTGTGTGACGGTTTTTTCTTCTCCATCACGTGTTGTTACCTTGACACTAATGACACTCGTCATTGTTTACCGTCTCCTTTTTGGCTGGTAATGGCGGAATCGCTCGTAATACCGAGCCCTAATCCCCCGTCGATATCAATCATCGCGCCGGTCACCCACTCGGCACAGATGAGAAAGGCCATCGCTTCGGCAATTTCCTCTGCGGTGCCGATGCGACCTAGGGCGTGCAAGTCTGCCATCCCCTCAAGCCGTTGTAATGCAGTTTCGTCATCCATTAATCCTGCGCGTTGATTAATCTCAGTGAAGACCGCCCCAGGCAATAAGCAGTTTACGCGGATTTTCTGTTCACCCAATTCTGCCGCCAGTACCCGGGTGAGTCCCTGTACCGCTGCTTTAGTAGCGGCGTAGGGGGAGGCGCCCGGAAAAGCCCTCCGCGTATGGATTGAACCTACAAAAATCACCGCGCCCTCGCGCTGGGCAAGGTGCGGGGTAGCGAGTCCGGTCAGTAGCATTGCGGCGATCACGTTCGTATTAAAGATGTCTTGCAGTGAGGACTCTTCTAATTCGGTAATAGCGCCCCGATACATGTTGCCGGCATTGTTGATCAGTGCGTCAATTTGTCCCCCATGTTCTAGTGTCGCGGCGATTAGCTTTTGACGGTCAGACGCCACGGTGATATCGGCAGCGACGCCGCGGCACTCAGCGCCCAATTCGGTAGCGGCCTCTTGGATTTTGTCGGGTCGACGACCACAAATCGTGACGCGAGCTCCGCGTTCAATACAGTGGCGTGCGGTCCCTAAGCCAATGCCAGAGCCGCCACCAGTGATCAAAACCGACATACCTGCTAACGACTTCATGATGGGTGTCCTCCGCCCAGTGCCCACTGGGCGGCATCGCGCAGCAACTGTGCGTGTACGGGCTGATTAAGCGATTCACTATCGTGACCGAGTGCGTCATAGACAACCCGTCCTTGGCCTACCTGATGCCGCCAGATCACCGGTTGCGGCGTGGGCATTGCGGCACTGAGCCCTGTGGCCAGAACAGTGGTCTCCGGGTTAAGCACGAGATCGCTGTACAGTTCGTCGTGAACCGTGAAAGAGGGCAGATGGCTCAGCGCCGTGTTCGGCTCCATCGATACGGTGACTGGTTCGGGTGGCGGGTGCCAGCTTGAGCCCCAGACCCAGCGCCCCCCCAATAATGATTGCCAGTCGGGCCAGTCCGAAAAGCAAATACTAGCCGTGTGTAATCCTAAGAGCGCGCCACCGCTGGTGAGATAGTGCTGCAGTGCTGCTCTTGCTGTGTCGGATGGCGAGAACGCCTCGCTATCGCGATAGGGGTCGTACTTGTCGCCGATCATTTCCCAGCGCAGGGCATTGATGCTCAAAAGGTCGACCGGTGATTCAGCTAACCCGGCCAGGCCCGCTTCGAGATCCCACTCAATGCGAGACTCGATGCCCAATGGTGCAAGAATATCGGCCAATGCCTCTGAAGACGCGGCAAACTCATGGAAAATACCGCCGGCTAAAATGAGGTGAGTCAGTGGTTTTTTCATCCTCGGGGTAGGTGTGCCATGACGC
>CAJQKG010000098.1 GCA_905478845.1 uncultured Luminiphilus sp. | reverse complement strand
AGTGAGGTGCTGTTGAACACCAGTGCGCCAAAGTGCCTGTTCGATGACAGCTGCCAATGTTCAATCGCATAAATCGCGAGTCTGCAGACGGGCACCAAAAATCCCAACAAGACGGGGACGCTACAAACTGTCAATGCAAGGAGGGCGCGCCCGCCTGTGAGTGAGATAGGAGTGGCACGTGAGAGATCGCTGCGATCGACCGCGCTACGGCGGCTAGTCTCCTCCATTCCAATCAGGGCGATCACAAATAACAGCATGAGTGAGGCCAGCTTGAGTGCCGCCCCACTATCGCCCAGTCCAATCCACGTTCGGTAAATGCCGGTTGAGAAAGTGGGGACTGAGAAGTAACTGACCACTCCAAAATCGGCTAGTGTCTCCATTAACACCAGCGCGAGACCGCCGATGATGGCGGGTCGGGCGGCAGGGAGTGCAATGCGAAAAAACGCGCTGTAGGGGCCGTGCCCCAGCAGTCTGGCAGCGTCAAATTGAGTGCCTGAGCGCCCCGCAAAACTATTGCGAGCGAGCAGATAAATATAGGGATAGAGCACCAGAGAGAGTAATACTGCGGCGCCTGGCAAGGTGCGGATCGATGGCAATTGCAGCTCGCCGATTCCCAGAGACAGCCATGACCGCAGCGCACTCTGCACCGGGCCGGACACTTCAAGCAGATCGGTATACACATAAGCCACAATGTAAGCAGGTGCCGACAATGGGAGCATCAGTAGCCACGATAAGGTGCGCTGCCCTTTAAATGAGCAAGCGCCAATCAGCCAGCCAGTAGAGACGCCCAGGATGAGCGAGAACGTGGCAGTAAGCCCCATTAAAATAAGCGAATTTGCGACGTACTCGCTGAGCACCGTTGCCTTGAGGTGGCTCCATACCGGCGTCGGCGAGCCAGTGATGGACAGCAGTGTGACCACAATGGGCACCGCTACCAAGCCGGCCATCAACCAAGCAGGAAATGCCCAAAGAGCGCTAGATCGCAGTAATGGATTCCGCATAGACTGTCGCGTGCTGTCTTTCAAGTGGTAGTGTATCCAGATGCTCGTAATTGACAAAGTATCGCACCGATTTAACGACAACGTGGTGCTCAACGATATTTCGCTTCAGTGCGATAGCGGCAACATCACCTGCTTAATCGGGCCGTCGGGTTGTGGTAAGACCACTTTGCTCCGATTGGTGGCGGGTTTATTGACGCTACAGTCTGGGCACATCACGCTGGATGGCGAATCGCTCGCCAGTCCCTCAAGGCGATTGCCGCCAGAGCAACGCTCCGTGGGGATGGTATTTCAAGAAGGCGCGTTGTTTCCTCATATGACGGTCGCCGACAACATTGCATTTGGGTTGCCGAAAAAAGGCGCCCATGAGATCGCTTTGGACTGGCTTCGTCGGGTGGGTTTGCCCGACTTTGCCCATCGGTATCCAGAGAGTTTATCCGGGGGGCAGCGTCAGCGTATTGCCTTGGCTCGCGCCTTGGCGCCAGAGCCGCGCGTGCTGCTATTCGATGAGCCCTATGCCAATTTGGATGTGCCTTTTCGCCGAGCACTGCGCGAGGATGCCCGACAGATTATCCGGCAAACAGACTCGATCGGTTTATTGGTGACCCACGATCCTGATGAGGTGCTGACAGTGGCGGACCACGTGGTGGTCCTCGATAACGGTGGGCTCGTTGAAGCGGGTGCGCCTCAGAGAATATTCGACGCACCGAGATCGACTTATGGCGCGGAACTGTTTGGTGAGCCGCAGATTTTTGACGCCATACTGCAAGACAATGTGATCACAACGGCGGTGGGGGATTGGGATCGTTCGGCCTTGATCGATCCGACGATATCAAACGCCGCCCTCAAGCTGGTCGTGGATGCCGATCATTTGTTGGTCGAGTCCGATCCACAAGGGCTGCTTATTGACGAGGTGAGGGCTGTGGGAAGACTGGATCGTCTCTATCTTAAGACGCGGGAGGGCGATGCCATTACCTTTTTGGATTGCCTGAGAGTGGAAGGCCGGTCGTTATCGGCAGGTATGCGTGTTCGTGTGACGCCCAAGGTGGGCAAGGTCTTTGCCAGTCCCGCATCACAGGGTTGATAAATAGAATGATTCTCATTACCATTTATCACTCCACACCGTCTTACTGTGCACAATAAAGGCTAACTGTATGCGTACTTTATCGAGGGTCGCTGTCTGCTGGATAGCACTACTGTCACTGACCGCTTGCGATAGCAGTGACCCGCAAGACCTCGCCGGCGAGGTGAATCTCTATTCCTCCCGGCATTACGACACGGATCTCGCCCTCTACGATGACTTTACCCGGGACACAGGGATTCAGGTCAATCGGATTGAGGCGGGAGCCGATGAGCTGATTGCACGTATTCAAAGTGAGGGCGAGTCCAGCCCTGCCGATCTTTTGATCACCGTCGACGCAGGTAGGTTGTGGCGGGCTGAGCAAGCGGGGATCTTCCAAGCAGTGGACTCTGCGTTACTCGCTGAGCGACTGCCTGAGAACATGAGACATCCTGACGGGCTGTGGATTGGTTTATCCAAGCGGGCGCGGGTGATTATTTATAACCGAGCGGCGGGGTTACCGACCCCGCTTGCTGATTACACTGATCTCGCGGACCCCCTGCATGAGGGCAAGGTGTGCATTCGCTCTTCCAGTAACATCTACAACGTGTCACTGATGGCGAGCATGGTGGCGCATCTGGGTGAAGCGGCGGCGGAGTTATGGGCGGCGGGGGTTGTCCGCAATTTTGCGCGAACGCCTCAAAGCAACGACACGGGGCAGATCCGTGCGGTCGCCAGCGGCGAGTGTCAGATCGCAGTGGTAAATACCTACTACCTCGCCCGCTTGGCCGCGTCTGATGACCCAGCGGATCTGGCGGTCGCCGCAGCGGTGGGCATTGTGTTCCCGGGTCAGCAGGGCAACGGAACGCATGTGAACATCAGTGGCGCTGGTGTGGTCAGTACCTCGCCAAACCGAGATAACGCGATTCGATTTCTTGAGTACTTGACGAGCGAGCGAGCGCAATCGTTATTTGCCGATGGCAACAACGAATATCCGGCGGTACCCAGCGTGGGCGCTTCTTCCACGGTGGCTGCGCTGGGAGCATTCAAAGAAGA
>CAJQKG010000097.1 GCA_905478845.1 uncultured Luminiphilus sp. | reverse complement strand
CGCCGCCCCATACCTCAGAGCAAACACGTGTCAGCGCCGCCGTTAGCGTCGTCTTACCGTGATCTACGTGTCCAATCGTTCCCACATTCACGTGGGGCTTCGAACGCTCAAATGCCTCTTTTGCCATGGCGACACTCTCTCCTCAATTTCTTTTGCGGCGCAGACTCATCAGTCGCCGGCTCGTCTTACTCAGTGCGCTGACTGCGCCCACCCTTTTCCTTTCTGCGAGCCTTCTGGCTCACCTTTCCGGTGTCGCGCCCTCGGCGCCATACCGCATTGGAGCTCATAACCGGATTTGAACCGGTGACCTCTTCCTTACCAAGGAAGTGCTCTACCGACTGAGCTATATGAGCAAAACTACTGCTCTTTAACACTACTGCTCTTTAATGGAGCGGGTAGCGGGAATCGAACCCGCATCATCAGCTTGGAAGGCTGAGGTTCTACCATTAAACTATACCCGCGGCGTCACTTTCACCTCGGGACCCACGCCCAACACCGAAGGTTCTCACTCCCCCTTCCGGCGTTATCCTTGGTGGAGGGGGGTGGATTCGAACCACCGAAGCTCGCGCGTCAGATTTACAGTCTGATCCCTTTGGCCACTCGGGAACCCCTCCGGAAGGGCGCACATTCTCTAGATGTACACCCTCTGTGTCAACACTGTCGGTTAGGGAATTCTGCCTGTCAGGCAGATGGCGAGTTTCGCAGAAATAACGTCGTGCGGGCACAATCTCCCACTCAGGCACAGCGGCGGCCGCGCCTGTCAGCCACATCAGAGGGATCGAGCCCCCCTTTAACATGCCAAAACGCCTATGAGGCGCCGAAAATCGGCTTGCTGGTAAACCCTTACGATACGCTCGGTTGTGATGCTCCCACCCAAGCCTAGCTAACGCATCCTACCTAGGCGCTTGGGTTATCCTGCCGTCGGTCAGCTCTTCATCTGAGCAACAGCCAAGGAGGGCCGAATGCGGGAGGCCGAATTTCTCCTGGTAGTCAGGGAGCGTGGCATCCTCCACGAATGACAAGGCCGCCCCTTCCCCCCGGGTGTCAATCTCTGCGAAGCAAAACCCGCCTCACTGAGCCTGATATGCTCCCCCCCGACATCCATCGCATCTGGGAGTGAACATGAAAGCTGAACTTCAAGAATTGATGAATAGGTTGCGGAAGCTTCAAGGAGCAATCGACTTTGGCAATGCACCAATGGCTGAGCGAGAAGAGCTAGCGGGTGATGTGACAGACATCATGGATGCTCTGTTCGAAGTGATGAAGACGCTACCCGACGAGTAATCCAGACACCGATATCTTCCACCATTCGAGGCTCTTGAACCCGAATATGAGGGAGTCGCTTGGGGAGTGGGTGTATCTGAACACCCGAAAAACCCTACTATACAGGGACATACAAGAAAAGAATTGGAGCTGGCGAGAGGAATCGAACCCCCGACCGGCTGATTACAAATCAGCTGCTCTACCTACTGAGCTACGCCAGCTAAGCGCTAAACAAGCGGTGGATAGAATGCTTGCCCCGTTTGGGGTGCGAATCATCCCCTCAGCGGACTGACTCGTCAAGCTCAGATGACAACCACGCCCTCAATCCGTCGAGCACCAAATGGGGGCGATGCGTTCCTTGTAGTCCCAGTGCCATCAGTTCAGGGCCGGTGCCGCCAGTAACCACCAGTCGATAATGGGAATATCGACTGATTATTGATTGAATCGCACCGTGGGCGGCCTGCCAAACCCCTGCGTTGACACACTCTGCCGTATCACTGCCGGGCGATATCGCCGGCGCCACCAATGCCTTCACGTCGATCAGACGGGTATCCTGAGTCAGCGATTGCCGCATGAGATCAACCCCCGGAACAATATAGCCGCCCTCGTGACGACCATCGGACCCGACCACATCGATGGTGATCGCAGTCCCCGCGTCGACAACACATAACGGCTCTTTGTCGTCACACCAAGCGCCGAGCATCGCAAACCAGCGGTCAGCACCGATGGACTCTGGAGGCTGATAGGCATTGGTCAGTCCAAAACGTGATGCCTCCGCAACGCCTTGCCGCACTGGAATATCGTTCATTTTGGACAGCCTTGCGGTCAGGTCGCCATCAAAAGAGGGGCCCGCAACGCTAGTCAGCGCAGCCTGCGACCATGCCACCCCCGCCAAAGCCTCGCACAACGCCTGCGGGTCAGACGCGGTTCGCCCGCCCTGATCCAGCAAGCCCCCGGTATCCGCCAAGCGCCACTTAATGGCGGTATTGCCCACATCGAGTAACAACCAGGGGAGTGCCTTGGTCATGACGCTGGGCCGATGTCCAGTAGGGTCGCCTCACCCCCCGCGATCGCCAATTGGCCCGCCGTCGACTCGATCAACAATGCGCCGCAGTCATTGACGCCGCACGCAATGCCGGCAATCGGAGGGCTGCCGTCTATCACAACGGATCTACCCGACAGGTAATCACGGCGACGCCAAACGGCCTGCCAATGAGCAAACCCCAACGCGGCAAATTGCATCAACCCACCGGCGACACCTGCCAATACAGCGCCCGCCAACGCATTGCGATCCACCTCTGCGCCAACCACTGAGCTTAAATCAGTCCAAGGGCGCTCAATGCTCGCGCCCTCCTCTTCCGGCATATTAACGTTCAAACCGATGCCGATCACAACAGACTGCCTACCCGTCACGTCGCCCAACACCTCGACCAGTATGCCGCCCAATTTTTGCTCGTTGTAATAAAGATCATTGGGCCATTTTAATTGTAAATCGGCATCGAAGTGCGTCGTGATTTGCTCCGCCACCATCGCACCAACCGCCAAACTGAGACCCGCAAGCACCTCGAGCGACCCGTCAAAACGCCAACCGATCGAGCAGTAGAGGTTGGCGCCCGCCGGGCTGCACCAACGCCGGCCACGTCGACCTCGCCCCTGGGTTTGCTGCTCAGCAAGCACCACCGCGCCATGCAACGCCGCCTGGCCTTTTTTCTCCCGCAGCACATCGTTAGTGGAACCCACCGTGTCATACACAGCGACCTGCAAGACCTCTCTGACCTCTGTCGGAAGCGCCTTGATCACTCGATCAGCGCAGAGTAAGTTGTTATCCATACCCGGCATCATACCGCTTGTCGCCAAAAGCCATATGCCCCTTTTAACGCGGCGGCATCACGCCACACACGAGTGCCTACGTGAAATGAATCGCCTTTCCAAAAGAGTGAGCCTTCCATGGCGCCGGCAATAACACCCGTTAAAACAAGACTGCGGCAGCTCACCATGCTGCTCACACTGACCATCGGTGTCTTGCTGATTGCGCGCCTATGGCAATCAGATCTGTCAGTAGCTCGGTTACTGGATGCGGGCCGGGGCACCCTTTTTCTCCTGCTCGCGTTAGGGCTCATGGGCACTCGCCGTCTGAGTCTGATGATAACCGGGTTACTGTGCTGCGCTGCGCTGCCGCCCCTGATGTCGGGCGATGCACCGGGACAACCAAGTGATTGGCTAGCGTTGCTGACCTTGGTGCTGTGTGTGGGGTTGTCACTGGCACCTGCATCCCGCGGCGCTGACGGGACAGCAACCTAGCCATGCTTTTTCAACAATCATTGATGACTCCGCTCGGCACGTTACAACTTGAGGCAACGGAGCAGGGTTTAAGCGCTATTCGCTTTCCCCATTCCGCCGCCCAGCCCTTGGACACAGCAGAGACAACGCCGGTGCTAGACCACGCCATCGAGGAGCTCACCGCTTACTTCCGGTCAGCGCTCACGGTATTTACGGTGCCACTGGTGTGGACGGGAACGCCCTTTCAAGAGGCCGTATGGAGCGCACTGACCCATATCCCTTATGGCCAGACCGTCAGTTACCAGGAGGTCGCACACGCCATTGGTCGACCGCAATCGGCAAGACCCGTCGGCGGAGCAGTAGGGCGCAACCCGCTGCCCATTATCGTGCCCTGTCATCGGGTGATGGGCAGTAACGGTGCGCTGACGGGTTTTACGGGGGGGCTGGAGTTTAAAGTGTCACTACTGAATCATGAGGGGCACAGTCTTTCCTGATTCACTCTCTAATGATGCACTAACCATTACTTTGCTAGGCATTTAAGTCAGGAATCATTTCCCCTTTCAACCGTTCGATGGCCTCTTTCAGCCGCAGCTTTTCTTTCTTCAAGCGTTGCACCAGTAGCTGGTTTTGCCAGGGGCGCGACTGCAACTCGATAATTTTTTGATCCAGAGACCGATGCTGCCCCTCCATGAGCACGAGTCGCTCAGCGGATGAGAGTTCATCATTTGCGGCGGCTTGATCCTGTCCAATGTGATCTGTCATGCATCGCTCTGCATTGCGTTCAACGCCTATCTATCCCACATGGCATGCAACTCAAAAGCGTCACTGCCACGGCATCCCAAACCATTACCCAGTCGACACGCGTGACGGGGAAACCGATGCCATCAAACATCTTGCTCGCGAACTAACGGTGCGTAATCCACTTTCGCATCAGCGGCCGCAATAAACTTAGGCGCTTTCAAGCTATCCCACTGGTTATAACGAATACCCGCGCCTTCTAGGGTCGTCACACGTCCCCCTGCCGCACGCACTAAGGCGTCGCCCGCAGCAAGATCCCACTCATAGCAAGGAGACGTCCTGGGGTACACATCAGACTCCCCTCCCACCAAATCGCAGAATTTCAGCGCACTACCGGCGTCCAGTCGCTGCGTCCCGGTTGCCAGCGGTGACAACCGATTCATCATCACTTGAACGCGCTCTTCTCGATGCCGCGCACTCGATGACATGACTAAGGGCGCTGTGGTGTCCAGTGGACGGGTTGTCAGCGCCGCGCCGTCGTCCTGATCAAAGAGACCATAACGCCGCGCACCCCATCCAGGGACACCAAAGTCCGTATAGCCCCGATTCGGCGCAGCAATGAGGCCCAGCACCGCCTGAGCCTCAATGATCAGTGCAATGTTAATCGTGAACTCACCGGTACCCTCTATAAATTCCCGCGTGCCATCCAAGGGGTCAATCATCCAACACACTGGCCAGTCTCGGCGGCCAATCAGTTGCTCGAGCGTAGACTCCTCGGACAGGGTGGGAATATTGGGGGTGAGTGCGTGCAGCGACTGGCAAATCAGTCGATGAGAAGCATGGTCTGCCTCGGTCACAGGACTCGCGTCAGACTTTTGACTCACGGCCACCTCACTGGCCACTGCGTACAGATCTAAAATACAACGCGCGGCATCCGCTGCTATCCCACGCAAAGCAGCACGCAACTGATCAAAAGTCAGATTTGTTTGCTGCAGCATCCCATCGAGTTCAGGGTTACCGCTATAGTGGGGCTTATTCATTCCTACAGGGTAGCACTCGATGGCGCTAACTGTTGCAACCAATCTGGCGGTCGAAGCCGTTGACTGGTCACAGCTCGACACCATTTTGCTCGACATGGATGGGACGCTGCTGGATCTTGAGTTCGATAACCATTTTTGGGGCACGGTGATCCCCGAACGATGGGGTCAGGAACGCGGTCTCGATGTCGCATCCAGTCAAGCCACTTTAGCGCCGATGTTTAAAGAGGTCCGCGGTACCCTTGATTGGTACTGCCTCGATTTTTGGAGCCAACAATTATCACTTGATATCCCCACCATCAAAAGCGCTTACGCCGAGGGGATTCGCTGGCGACCTCAAGCCGAAACGTTTTTAAGACACCTGCAAAAGAGCCACCTCGATGTGGTGCTGATCACCAACGCTCACCCGGCCACACTCGCGATGAAAGTGGATCGGTTGCCCCTTGCTCAATGGTTTCACCACATGGTGAGCTCGCACGACTATGGCGCGCCGAAAGAGACCACCCGCTTCTGGGATACCCTAATGGCTGAACGACCTTTTGACCCTGAGCGGACCCTCTTCGTAGACGACTCCGAGTACGTGCTAGACGCCGCTTTAGCCTATGGGATTAGCCACCTCATCACACTGCGGCAGCCTGACTCCACCGTCGCACCGCGAGAGCAAACCCGCTTCCCCGCCATTCATCACTTTGAGGAAATACTCCAGGGCCTGCCAGACATTGACTGACCACGACGACAAAGAAGTCAAAATCCGCATCGACAAGTGGCTGTGGGCCGCGCGTTTCTTCAAAACGCGTACGCTTGCTAAGACAGCGATTGAAGGCGGTAAAGTGCAGGCGTCGGGGCAGCGCATCAAAGTGTCTAAAGAAATCGTGGCGGGTGACGTATTGCGCATCCGCCAAGGCTGGGATGAACGCGAAATCGTGGTCAAGGCAATCAGTGATGTGCGGCGATCTGCACCCATAGCGCAAGCGCTGTACGAGGAGACCTCAGGCAGTCTCGAGAGACGCTCACGAGCAGCAGAGGCACGTAAAGCCGCCGGCGCGTTAACACGGCCCTCACAGAAGCCGGGCAAGCATGAGCGCAAGGCCCTTGAACGGCTTCGCAAGCAGTTCGATGCGCCTTGATTTAGGGCGGCGCCGACGCGCGCACTTGGGGTATGATCTTTCACATGATTGAAGAACTGCCAACAACGCGCCCCGCTTCTCCCTTGATGGATCGACTATCAGGCGACCTGAGCCTATTGGGGCAGCTCGAGAGCGACGAGCTTGTCCGCTTGGCAGACGAGCTTCGCCACGATTTGCTCTACGCGGTAGCGGGTACCGGAGGCCACTTTGGCGCAGGCTTGGGGGTGGTTGAACTCACTGTGGCTTTGCACCATGTGTTCAATACGCCCCATGACCGGATCGTATGGGATGTCGGCCATCAGACCTACCCCCATAAAATGCTGACCGGTCGCCGCGACCGCATGTCCACCATGCGCCAACTAGAGGGTCTATCCGGCTTTCCCAAGCGCAGTGAAAGCCCCTTTGATACGTTTGGCGTCGGTCACTCTTCCACGAGCATTTCTGCGGCCATGGGCATGGCGCTGGCAGCGCAACAGCAAGGCATTGACCGAAAAGTCATTGCCGTCATTGGTGATGGTGCGATCACCGGTGGCATGGCATTTGAGGCCTTAGCCCACGCCGGACACGAACGACCCAATATGTTGGTGATACTCAACGATAATCAGATGTCGATCGGCCACAACACCGGTGGTCTCGCCACCTACTTTGCTAAAATTTGGGCCAGTAAGACTTACATCGCAATGCGCGAAGGGTCGAAGAAATTACTCGGGCATGTCCGCGGCGCCTGGGATTTAGCCAAGAAAACCGAAGAACACATGAAGGGTATGGTGGCACCGGGTACCATGTTCGAGGAACTGGGCTGGCATTACATCGGCCCGCTTGATGGCCATGATCTTCCCCAGCTCGTGAGCACGCTGCAGATCATGTCGGAACTCAAAGGCCCCCAGTTTTTGCATATCCGAACGATCAAAGGAAAGGGTTTCGCGCCAGCGGAGCGAGATCCGATCGGCTATCACGCCATCAATAAATTAGAACCCACGAAACCCGTGAGTGATGCCGTGGCGCCGATAAAACCCAAAGCGCCGAAGTACCAAGATATTTTTGGACAATGGCTGTGTGACCTGGCAGCACAAGATGATCGCGTAGTCGGCATCACCCCAGCCATGTGCGAGGGATCCGGCATGGTTCACTATGCCTCACAATTCCCTGACCGGTTTTATGATGTCGCCATTGCTGAGCAGCACGCCGTTACGCTGGCAGCCGGTATGGCGTGCGACGGCCTCAAGCCGGTACTCGCTATTTACTCCACTTTTTTACAACGCGGCTATGACCAACTGATCCATGATATCGCCCTGCAAGATCTTGATGTCACCTTGGCTATTGATCGGGCCGGTCTCGTGGGCCAGGACGGACCCACACACCACGGCACCTTTGACCTGTCCTATTTGCGCTGCATTCCGAATATGGTAATTGGTGCGCCCAGTGACGAGAACCAATGCCGCCACATGCTACAGAGCGCCTGGTTGCATGAGGGGCCCGCAGCGATTCGTTACCCCCGTGGCGAGGGACGAGGCGTTCCGATCGATTCAAGCCTTTCTGCCCAAAGCATTGGCAAAGGCGAAGTCGTCCGAGAAGGCAGAGACATCGCGATTCTGAACTTCGGTGTGTTGTTGGATCAGGCATTACTGGCTGCCGAAACGCTGAACGCCTCGGTCATTGATATGCGCTGGGTGAAGCCACTCGATGAAGCGTTGATTCTCTCAGTGGCGGAGCGTCATCATTGCCTGATTACACTGGAGGAAAACGCCATAGCGGGTGGGGCCGGTAGCGGGGTCGCTGAGTTTATTGCCCAATCGGACGTCGACTGCACCGTGCGCCACATCGGGATACCCGACACCTTTATTGCCCATGCCGGGCAAGGGGAATGTCGCCAGCTCGCCGGACTCACGGCTGAGGCCATTGTGGCTGCCGCCCAAACCAGCACACCGATCGCTAACCAGCACACTCTCTGACGATTCATCACAGCGGACAACACAACGTGCCTAAGTCGACTCAAGATAAACCCACTCTCAGTATCTCAGCACAAATGACCACCCTAGGTGAGCTCGTCGAAAAGCTTGAGGATCCCGAGATTGAACTAGAGGCTGCACTCGTTCTTTATGAACAGGGCATTGCGCTCAGTGCCTCGATCCAGAAGACGCTAGAAACGGCTGAGCAACGTGTTGCACAGGTGGCCGCCAACGGATCACTGCTGGAAGAAGAGGACTCCCCTGGGGAGGATTAACGCGAGCATGGAACCCTTTGCATGGCTCACCTGCCCTGACCCCAAACTCTCAGACGCGCTCGCTTACCTCGCGCAAAATCCCGGTAAGCAATTGCGCAGTCGCCTTACCCTTGCCTGTGCTGAGCTGATTGCGGGTGGCCCGGTTCCCGCGGCGACTATCGTCGGTGAAGCCATTGAACTGCTCCACACCTATTCCCTCATCCATGACGATCTGCCGGCAATGGATGACGATGATTTGCGGCGAGGACAGCCCACGCTGCATTGTGCGTTTGACGAAGCGACAGCCATTCTCACGGGAGACGGACTGCAAGCCGCCGCCTTTCAGCGCGTTGCCGATAATGAATCGCTCAGTGCCGAGCAGCGGCTCGCCATTATCAAAATTATTAGTGTGGCCGTGGGTTTTAACGGCATGGTGGGTGGTCAAGCACTAGACTTGGCAGCGGAGCAGCAAGCCATATCAGTGGAGGCGTTGCGAGCAGTCCATCATTTGAAAACAGGCGCATTGATCTGTGCGGCCGCCGAGGCGGGCGCCGTCTGCGGTCACGCCACACCCGCTGAACGACAGGCACTGGTGCGATTCGCTGAAGCGATTGGCTTGGCCTTTCAAGTCACAGACGATGTACTGGATGTGACCGGGGATAGTGCGCGCTTAGGTAAGACCGCGGGTAAAGATCAGCGCGCAGAGAAATCAACCTACGTCAGTACGTTGGGGTTAAGCGGGGCGCAGCAAGAAGCAGAACGCCTGTTAATCGAGGCGACCGATGCCCTCAGTACTTTTGGTGATCGCGCAACGCCGTTGCGGTCCCTCGCTCACTCAATGGTCAAGCGGGATACTTAATCCCGTTAACGGTGGCGCCATTGGCCGCAGGCAATGATCAGGCGGGACCGATCACCAACAGAGCCAGCGTCATCATGATGCCCGCCATCGCTCCTGCCGCCAGATCATCCAAGACCACCCCCCAACCGCCGGGCAATCGTCTTTCTAGCACGTTGACGGGCCAGGGTTTCACAATATCGAAGAGTCGGAAAGTCAAAAAGGCCCCCACCCCCAGTAAAGGTAGCGAGACGCTGAACGTTAACAAAGAGAGGGGGATTAAGACGGCGAGCCATACCCCCACGACCTCGTCGATGACAATCGCGGGGTGGTCAATCACGCCCCAGGCCTTGCCGGCTCGCTCAGCAGATCCGATTGCCACAGCGCACGCGACAAACCAAATCAGCCACTGTAGAGAAGCGCTAATGCTGAGCAACGGATAGAAGCAGACGATACCGAGCAAACTCCCCATCGTACCGGGCGCCACGGGCGACAGACCCACGCCAAGACCACTGGCTAACAGCGTCGTCAGATTCGTCACCGATGCAGGTGTATCCGTTCGCTCATCAATGGCCAAAGTGATCGTACCCCCTTAGGGTCGGCATGCCGTCACAGCTTACCCCGCTGCCCGCCACCACTCGACCAATTTCCGTGCAGCCCTCGGGTAAATCAGCGCTGTGCGGCAGCGTGAATAACAACTCGTAGTCATCCCCTCCGCTCAACACGTAGCCTAACTGTTGAGCGGGATCGATCACAGCACTGAAAGCAGTCGACCGCGGCAAGAGACGGTGATCGATCTGCAGCGCAACACCACTTTTTGTCGCCAAATGCGTGCTATCGGCTAGGAGGCCGTCCGAAATATCAATCGCTGCCGTAGCCAATTCTCTCAGGGACTCACCTAATGATATCCGAGCGGTGGGACGTAAAAACCTTGCCTTTAAAAACGCCGCATCAGCCGCATTGGATGCCACGAGGTCCCCCCGCAATAGCGCCAGGCCCGCGGCGGCATCTCCCAAGGTGCCACTCACACACAGTCGATCACCCGGAGCCGCGCCACTGCGCAGCAGACTATGATCAGTGGGCGTCGCACCCATCACTGTCACGGTAACCACCAAAGGACCGCGCGTCGTGTCGCCACCCACTAAAGGTAGCCTAGCGTCAGCCGAGGCGGCTCGCAGCCCTGTGCAAAACGCCTCCAACCAGGTGGTATCAGGCTCGGGTAGACTCAGCGCTAGGACCATGGCTCGAGGCGCCGCACCCATCGCGGCAAGATCACTGGCAGCCGTCATCACAGCACGGTAAGCAATGTCTGATGGTCCGCAGTCGGGTAAAAAGTGCACGCCCTCGGTGACCGTATCGGTGGAGACCTGCAGTACCCACCCATCGGTAATATCGATGATCGCGGCGTCGTCCCCTACACCCAGTAAAACGTGATCTGACGCATCCATTCCACTGAAGAACTGATGAATGAGATCAAACTCAGTCAGCGCCATCAGGCTTCTTTGGCGCGTTCTACCGTGCGCAGTTCAGACGCCACTTTATCGAGTACCCCATTGATATAGCGGTGAGATTCGGTCGCACCAAATTTTTTGGCTAACGACACGGCTTCATTGATGACCACTTTATACGGCACATCAATGCGCTCCTTGAGCTCAAAGGTACCCATGCGCAATAAGTTTCGCTCGATGGGATCAAGGTCATCCAACGCGCGATCAAGCAACGGGGAAAACAGCGCCTCGAGTGCCTCAACATCCTGCATCACACCGCGCAGGATCGCCTGAAAATAGTCGCCATCGGTATGGCGAAAATCATTATCGACCCGGAATTCAGCGTCAATGTCGACCAGCGAGGCATTGGAGAGTGTCCATTGGTAGAGCGCTTGCAGGCCAAAGTGGCGCGCTTTGCGCCGCTGTGCCGCGAGTGTATTCGCCTGCGACATCAGCTGCGCAGCGCGCTGAGTAGGTTGACCATCTCGACCGCGCTCAACGCCGCCTCAGCGCCTTTGTTCTCGGCATCGTCCCTCGAGCGAAAAACCGCCTGCTCCAGTGTATCCACGGTGAGCACGCCAAAGGCAACAGGCTTTCCAGAGCGCAGCGCCACTTCGCCAATTCCCCGAGTACACTCACCGGCAACATATTCAAAATGTGGCGTCCCCCCTCTAATCACTGCGCCCAACGCAATGACCGCATCACAGTCGGCTCTCTCGGCGGCCGCCAGACACGCCAAGGGCACTTCAAACGCACCGGGCACTGTCACCACACGTACTTTATGATCCGCGATACCCAGCTGCTGTAGCGCCTGTTTGGCACCCGCCAGCAACCCATTCACAATCCCTTCGTTCCAGCGAGTAATCACAATGACATACCCCCCGTCATTGCCCGAGATGTGCTCAGATGAGTTATCGATACCCTTAGCAGCGCTCGATTGTGACTCGACCATATCCTTTGACCTTTCAGTTGTGCTCAGGATCGCCGGGCGAGATAAACTCGACCACCTCTAACCCAAAACCCGCCAGTGCATTGTACTTAGTGGGTGAGGCCAATAGCTGTATCTGCCCCACACCGAGATCCCTTAGAATCTGAGCGCCCATGCCAATCTCATTGTAACCCTCCGCCCCCGGCGATGGATCCACCTCGGTGTCACCCAATAAGCGATCAATATCATGCATCAGGTCTTCGGGTAACTCGGGTTTGCTGAGCAACACTAATACCCCAGCATCCGCCTCAGCGATGGCCGTCAAACTGGCATCGAGAGACCAACTCGCCACTCCATCAAGCGACGTACCAATCAAGTCTCTCAAGACGGCAGTGACGTGCACCCGCACCAGTGTCGGTGACGAGGCATCGATCACTCCCTTGCTCAGCGCCAAATGCACACGACCATGCGTGGCATCTTGATACGCTCGCATTTCAAAACGACCAAAGCGACTTTCCAAGATGCCTTGCCGCTGCACAGTGACGGTTTTTTGGTTAGCCAGCCGATAGGTCACCAGATCGGATACCCGTCCCACTACCAGCTCATGTCGGGTAGCAAAGTCAGACAGAAAGGGCGCATCAGCGACCGCGCCCTCGCCATCGAGTACCTCTGTGAAAACG
>CAJQKG010000096.1 GCA_905478845.1 uncultured Luminiphilus sp. | reverse complement strand
ACCCTCCATGCCTTTTTCCAGAACAAACCCGCGGATCACGTCGTCATCGGTTTTTGCCCAAACAATAAAGACATCAGCAATAGGGGAATTGGAAATCCACATTTTTGCGCCGGAAACCCGATAGCCGCCATCGACACTCCGTGCTCGGGTGGTCATGCCTCCTGGGTCAGAACCGTGGTCAGGCTCGGTCAGGCCAAAGCAACCAATCCACTCACCGGTAGCGAGTTTGGGCAAATATTTTTCTCGCTGAGCTTCATTGCCATAGGCATAAATGGGGTACATCACGAGTGATGATTGAACGCTGAGCATCGAGCGGTAGCCAGAATCGACGCGCTCCACCTCACGCGCAACCAGACCGTAGCAGACATAATCCACTCCTGGGCAGCCGTAGCCATCGATGGTGGAACCTAAAAGCCCCATCTCGCCCATTTCTCTAAAAATAGTGGGATCCGTGCTCTCGCTTCTGAAGGCTTCTTTGACTCTCGGCAACAGTCGGTCTTGGGCATATTGCCTAGCGCTATCACGGACCATGCGCTGCTCGTCATTGAGCTGGCTGTCCAGTTCAAATGGGTCTTCCCAGTTAAGTGGGGTCCAATTAGTTTTGACCGCCATAGTGAGCTCCGAAGTTTTTACCGATATGTTTTAAGTTTAAAGTATTGTGGCGGACTTACCAAGCGCCCCCTATTCAGATTGGGTTTTTTTACCAATAAGTATCGGGGCCCTTGGGGGCGTCACCCGTTACCAGCAGGGCCATGGTTGAGGCAGACATGCGTTCATATGACTGAGAAGCTGCAGCATGAGCGCCCGCTCCTGACCTTCAGGATACGCCCATACGGGCGCTCAGGCTTTGATAGCAAATCTCCTAATGATGAAAGTCATCGTTGTTCAGCAGGCAACTTTCAAGTTTGCCCGTGCTTCTTGCAATACAAAGCAGGCTGCATTCGCAATTTGGGTCGAGCTAAGAGTCGGTCATGGCAGTAACATCATCGAAGCACAGCGCACTAATTGGCTCTTGGGTAATAATAGGGGCAACGGTTGCCAGTGAGTTGATGAGGTCTTATACGCCATGGTGGTCAGCGAGTTGCCCTCCATTTGCCACCAATTTTGTGAGCAGAGGGGCGATCTGCCAATGCTCAGGGTTGAGTTGATTTTGGAATTCTTTAAGTAGTGTGACAGCTTTATCGAGGCCCATTGATTCGATGGTGTGCATAGGGCCTCCCTTAAATCGGGGGAAGCCATAGCCGTAGCAGTAGACTACATCGATATCACTAGCGCGTTGTGCAATGCCTTCTTGCAAAAGCTTGGCGCCTTCATTGGCCAAGGCAAGGGTTAAGCGATTGACAATTTCGTCATCTTCAAAAAGGCGAGGTGTGATCCCAAGCTCTCGACGCACCTCAGTGACGATTGCCATAACGGCAGAGTCTTCATGCCGCTGACGGGTTTCGGGATCATATTGGTAATAGCCTGCACCCGATTTTTGTCCAAGCCGGCCAGCCTCCACTAGGCGATCTGCCACCATGTAGCTGGCGGGATCGCCCTTGTGCTCAGCAGTGAGCTGCTCTCTAGCCTTATAGCCGATATCCAGCCCAGCGAGATCGCTTACGGCGAGAGGACCCATGGCCATTCCCCAAGACTCCATAGCGCTGTCTATCTGAGTGGGGGTGCTGCCCTCCACCAGGCAGAGCGCAGCCTCTCTACCGTAGTGACGTAGCATACGATTGCCAATAAATCCGTAGCACATGCCCGATAACACCGACACTTTGCCAATTTTTTTGCCTACGGCCATCGCGGTTGCAATCACGGTATCGCTGCTCGCGGCGCCTCTAACGACCTCGAGCAACTTCATGACATTGGCGGGGCTGAAAAAATGCATGCCTAAAACTGATTCGGGGCGAGTTGTAGCGGCTGCTATGGCATCGATACTTTGGTACGAGGTGTTGCTGGCGAGAACAGCGCCGTGTTTGCAAATGCCGTCCAGTTTCGCGAAAACCTCTTTTTTGACATCAAGGTTCTCAAAGACCGCTTCGATGACCATGTCGACCTCAGCGAGGTCGTTGAGGTCAGATGAGGGGGTAATGTTTGCCATCATTGCGTCTGTTTGGGCCGCTGTCAGTCGTCCTCTCTTGACGCTAATGGCCCAGTTCTTAGCAATTTTTTCCAAGCCCTGACTAACGGCCTCGTCTGTCATATCGATGAGCGTGACGTTGATACCTGCCTGGGCAAAGCACATCGCAATGCCGCCTCCCATGGTGCCAGCGCCGATGATGCCTACGGTGGCAATGCTGATAGCTTGGCCGTCTTGTGACAGGTTGTCGATCTTTCCAGCAGCGCGTTCTGCGAAAAACATATGTCTCAAGGCGGCAGACTGTGGGTCTGCAAGGCATGCCACAAATTCTTCACGCTCGCGCTTTAAACCCTCCTCAAATGGCTGGGTGGCGGCGGTCAGCAAACAATCGAGAATGCGTTGCGGCGCGCGTTCGCCACGAGTTTTTTTCAGGAGCTTGGCGCCCGCAACCTCGATAAGCTGTTGATCTTCTCTCGTCAGGGATAAGGGCAGGGTGCTTGCCTGCCTTTGGGGAGCCTTCTGCTCAACCAGCTCAGCAGCATAAGCGGCAGCAGCGTCGATAAGATTTTCGTCAACCACTTTATCGACTAACTGAAGCGTCAAGGCAGACCTGGCGTTGATAGGGTTGCCCGAAGTAATGAGATCAACAGCGGCAGGTATGCCGGCGAGACGCGGAGTCCGTTGGGTGCCCCCAGCGCCGGGGAGCAGGCCCAATTTGACCTCAGGCAACCCCACTTTGGCCGTGGCTAAAGCCATACGGTAGTTGCAGGTAAGTGCGACTTCGAAGCCGCCTCCCAAGGCAGTTCCGTGAATAGCGGCGATGGTTAGCTTCGGGTGTTTGTCTAGCGTCAGCAAGAGGTCTGGTAAGGATGGGGCCTGAGGCGGTTTACCGAATTCGGTAATATCGGCTCCGGCAATGAAAGTGCGGCCATCACAAAACAGCACCACGGCTGACGAGTCGTCTGTAGCCGCTATTGCGAGCGCCTCCATGATCCCAGATCTGACCGCGTGAGACAGTGCGTTAACGGGAGGGTTGTCGATTCGGATAACACCAATTGGCCCCCGGCGCTCGTACTTTACTGTTGCTCCCATTTTTGAGCCTCTTGCTAATCTTTGTATTTGCAAATGTGCCTTGCTACCAAGTCTGCAGGTAGGAAGGGGCGAGGGCGCACTGCTTTACCGTGGGAGACGGTAAGTATCTTAGGCGTAACATCCCGGACTACGGCTGCCTGGGATACTGGGTGTAGGATGCTGCATAAACATGGCGCCTCCCAACAAGTAGCAAGCCGAGGGCGATAGCGCCCCCGGTAATCACATCACGCCGGTTGCGGCCGGCTGCGATTAAAACTCCTTGCGAAGACTGAGCGCGTAATAACGCGGTGCTTTATAGGCGACCTCGTTACAACCACAGAGCGTCGCCAAATCGAAACCTTGAATCCCCGGGCGTTCGTCTGTCAGGTTTCTGGCAGCCAGAGTGGCCAGCCAGCCGTTATTGGCGTAACTGATCTGCGCATTCAAGACGGTATAGCTATCGAAAATATCAGCATCGAAATTGCGAAGATTGTAGTAGTACTCATCGGAGTAGCTGATATCTCCCTGAATGGCTACCTGACCGCCCATGGCGTCGAAGCTGTAACGGGCTAAACCAGTTACCTGGAACTCAGGGGCATAGGTTGGATCGACGTCACTGGCTGGCAAAGGTGAACCGTTCCGCAGTGAGACGTCTTTGACCGTGGCGTCGAAGTAAGAGCCGCTGAGTATTAGGTCTAAGCCATCAACGGGGTTGGTTTGAATCTCAAGTTCGACGCCGTAATTATCAGCATCCTTGTTGATGACCACACCACCCACACCAACGAAAAGGAAGGCTTGGTAGTCGGCGTAATCATAGTAGAACGCCGTACCGTTGATGCGAGTCTTGCCCCCACCTAAGGTCGCTTTGAACCCACCTTCATAGGATGTGAGTTCCTCTGAGTCGTAAGGAAGGCCGGCATCGCCACCAGAGCCGAAGTAGGCACCAAGTAGCGGCGCATTGTAACTGCCTGCTTTCACACCGCGATTAACGCCGCCGTAGAGCATAAGGTCGTCGTTGACCTGATAGGTCAACTGCAATTTTCCTGCCCAGAGACTCTCAGATCGGTCGTCGGTATAGCTGACGCCTGTGCCTGGAAAGCATTGATCGAGTTGTCCAGAAAAGCACGGTGAGGTGTTGACGACAAAAGAGGACTCCGAGGGCGCAACCCCAAGGACTAGTCCAAAGTCTTTTTCTTCGCGCATGGCTCGCAGACCGGCAATCACCGTGAGCTGATCAGAAACATCGTACTCATACTGACCAAAAATACTGTAAGAGTCGGTTTCCAGTTGGGCAGTGGTGCCGACATCAATGGGAACCCCGCCAAAGACATCGGCGAAGGAGGCTTGTGGCCCTTTGAGACCGTTCTCAGACTGGGAATCAATATTTAAGTAGTAAACACCCGCCACCCATCGGCTTCGATCATTTTCGCCATTGAGGCGCAGTTCTTGTGTGAAGCTGTCGGCATCGACCGCAGCGTAGTTAGCTAGTTGGTTCACAGGTGCTGAATCGACATCGATGAACAATAATTTTTCATAGTTTTTATAGTCGGTAATGGACGTCAGCGTGATGCTGTCTGAAAGGTCCCACGCGAGCTTAAAATTGACGCCCGAATTCTCTGTGCTGCCTTGGTCTGCAAATGCAAAATCTCCAGAGAACGTGAAGTCATCGCCGTCTGGGTCAAGATAGCCAAAAAAATCAGCGCCTGGAGCAAGACGACCGGGCAAGCCACCGCCGCCACCGGGTAAAAATGAGTCGCCATCTTCGATATCAGCACCCGCATCTAACCCCGTATCGCTTCCGCTAGCATCGAGCAGTGCAGTGAGGCGAGTTTCACCGCTGGGAGTGTTGATTACATTAATGAGCTCAGGTGGAGTGTCTGGATTGTTGTCGTGATCCTGGGCAATGCCGAGCGTCGATTTACTTTGGTAAGGGCCTGTGGCGACTTCGCTGTCCGAATAATTAAAGCTGAGATCCATCCGAAGGTTGTCACTGGGTTGAAACGCAAATCGTACCCGCGCCGCCATGGTGTCGTCATCACCAAGATCGGCACCGGAACCGGCCCCTGGATCCCCAAGGAACGGCAGTTGATCGGCATTGCTGTAGAGGTTCTTCAAATAGGGGTCTTGCTTGCTGTATCGAAAGGCTACGCGAGCGGCGACGGTATCACTTAGGGGGCCACCGACCGCACCTTCGACAACGTATCGATTGGCATTATTCGCGGTATCGAACTGACCCATTTCGACGTCAAGATAGCCTGAGGTTTCCTCGAAGCTGGGCGAATTAGAAATGAAGTGAACCAAACCGCCGGTGGCGTTACGTCCAAACAGTGTGCCTTGCGGCCCCTTCAAAATTTCAACGCGGTCAACGTCAAAAACGGCAAAGGTTTGTGCTTGGGCGACGGCAATATAACCATCGTCGAGGTACACCGCGTTGGGCGCCTCAATAATATCGTTGAAATCGTTTTGAGTAACCCCGCGTATCGAAAACTGTGTATTTTGGCCAGCAAGGTTGCCCGAAATGTGAACGCCGGGCGCAAAGGTGGCAATGTCAAAGCTTTCAGAGACTCCCAGGGCATCCATTTGCTCGCCGGTAAAGGCTGAGATGGCGATTGGCACATCCTGGAGGTTTTGTTCGCGTTTTTGCGCAACCACAACGATCTCTTCTAGCACACTCTGGCTGATGGCAGGTGCGGCGACAGCGATCGCACTGATGGCAAGGGCTAATTTGGGCAGTGTTGAAAGTGGTTGTTTCATCTTGAGCTCCTGATAATGAGATGCTACGAGTTGTGTCAGGACGGATTTTTTAGTGACAACAATAATCCGTTTTATTTTTTAAAGATGGTCTGCGGACAATCTCCTTCCTGAATCGGCCGCTCCAGTCTAGTTCAGGCTTCTGTTGTTGATCATTAATATCAGTCTATAGTTTTAAGCTTAAAATTTAAAAATTGCAACTTCCGCTATCTGACAAACCATTTTTTTGGGGTCGCTGGGCGTATTCAATTACCGGCTCCCTATCGCACCGCGGTCACTTCAACTTCTACGAGAGCTTGGTCCTCGATTAAGGCGGTCACCTCGACCACACTCATCGCAGGATAGTTTTTCCCCATCACTTCACGATAAATAGACCCCACCTCTCTCAGGTTGCCAAGATAAGCTTGTTTATCAGTGACATACCACGTCATGCGGGTCATATGCTCGGGACCTGCTTGTGCCGCTTCCAGTACGGCCAAGACGTTCTGCAGAGCCTGACGCAGCTGCCCGGCGAACTCTTGGCTGTCAAAAACCTCTTCTGAATTCCAACCAATTTGCCCTCCGCAAAAAATATGATGATTGCCCTGAGCTATCACGCCATTGGCGTAGCCTTTAGGTCTCGGCCATCCATCGGGGAGTAAAGTGGTATGCATGAGCTGTTCCATTTGCAATGAGTTGTGAGAAGCGTATATTTTATACCTAAAGTATCACTAGGGGGGGCAAAAAAACCACCCCCAAGTGCGCATCACTATCGTAATTAAATTCAGTGTGCGCTCAACGGCGCCAAGGGGAGCGAAATGAATAATGCGTTAAAGGACGTGGCAGTAGGCCTTGTGTCGGGGGCAATCAAGGTGGTTGATCTCAGTGTAACACTTCGGTCTGAAACCCCCATTTTACAGCTACCTGAAGAGTTTGGGTGGAAGAATGCCTGGCCTTTCAGCAAGGAAGAAATATCACGCTACGACGAGCGTGGACCATTTTGGTATTGGAACAACATTAAATGTGGAGAGCATACCGGCACGCATTTTGATGCTCCGATTCATTGGGTAACCGGTCAAGATCATGAGAATCATGCAACGGATACGTTACCGCCCAGCACTTTTGTGGGTCCCGCTGTGGTCATTGATGCCACCGCTGAGAGTCAGGCTGATGAAGACTTTCTCTTGAGCGTAGATTTTTTAAAAAACTGGGAAGCAGAGCACGGGCAGATTCCTAAAGGGGCTTGGGTGCTCTATAGAACTGACTGGTCCAAACGCGCAACACCCGAGGAATTCCTCAACAAGCGTGAAGATGGAAATCATAGTCCGGGCTGGGACCCTGCTACCATTACCTTTCTCGCCGAGGAGCGAGATATTCTTGGTGTGGGCACCGAAACAGTAGGAACCGATGCGGGACAGGCCGCTGCGCAAGACCCAATGTTTCCTTGTCACAATCTGATGCACGGAGCCAACAAATGTGGCCTGGCGAGTTTGTGCAACCTCGATGAGCTGCCTGCTACGGGCGCGATTTTGGTGGCGGCGCCGCTTAAAATAGAAAATGGCTCTGGTAGCCCTTGCCGAGTGATTGCGTTAGTGCCTGCCTAAGCGCAAACATTGTATTAACCGCTGGATTAGTAGGAATTGAAGTATGGCTGAACGCTCATTCGCGGAAGAAGTAAAAAAGCTGCGAGCCGGTGCAGGAGATATCTTCGAAGGTGAAGGTATTTTGGCTATCACCAAGGCGCTGCTGCAGTCCGGGGTGTCCTATGTCGGCGGATATCAGGGATCCCCTATCTCGCATCTCATGGATGTGCTCAATGATGCCCAGGAAATTTTGAGCGAATTGGGCGTGCATTTTGAGGCGAATGGTTCTGAGGCAACCGCTGCTGCGATGCTGTCGGCATCGATTAATTATCCCTTGAGGGGAGCGGTCACTTGGAAGTCTACGGTTGGGACTAACGTGGCCTCAGATGCGCTTTCTAATCTTGCATCCGCTGGGGTGACCGGTGGTGCATTGGTGATCGTTGGCGAGGATTACGGCGAGGGCTCCAGCATCATGCAGGAGCGTAGTTATGCCTTCGCGATGAAGGCCCAAATGTGGTTGATGGATCCCAGGCCGAATCTCACGAGCATTACCGAAATGGTAGAGAAGGGCTTTGAGCTGTCAGAGGCTTCCAACACACCAGTCTTTTATATGATGCGTATCCGTGGGTGCCATGTGACGGGTGAATTTGTTGCCAAAGACAACGTAGCACCAGCCTTTAATAATCAGACGCCAGTGACACCACAGCGCGAACCGGAAAAAATTATTTTGCCACCCTATGTGTATGAACAGGAGCGG
>CAJQKG010000095.1 GCA_905478845.1 uncultured Luminiphilus sp. | reverse complement strand
GGAGAGTCCTTCATTACGGAAGTTTCGGTTGATCTCGAACACCTTCTCCAAGCCACCCACCGTTAATCGTTTGAGATATAACTCCGGTGCAACCCGCAGATACATTTCCATATCTAACGCGTTGTGATGCGTGATAAAGGGTCTCGCGGTTGCGCCGCCCGCAATAGGGTGCAGCATCGGCGTCTCCACCTCGACGAATAGACGCTCTGCCAAGAACTGACGAATAAACTGAATGGTCGCCGCACGAATACGAAAAACTTCGCGCACCTCGGGATTCACAATCAAATCCACATAGCGCTGACGATACCGTAACTCCTGATCGACCAGGCCATGGTATTTATCAGGCAAAGGACGCAATGCTTTGGTCAGCAAGCGCCCTTCATCCATATTGATATAGAGGTCGCCCTTACCACTTCTGTGTAAGGGTCCCGATGCCGCAACGATGTCACCCAAATCCCAGGTCTTGATCGCCGCAATGGCCTCCTCCGAGAGCTTTTCTCGATTGAGATACAACTGAATCGTGCCGGAACCGTCTTGAATCAATAAAAAGGCACCGCGATTACGAATCAGTCTGCCCGCCACCGCAAACTGATGGTTGGCCTCCTCGAGATGAGGTTTATCGGCGTCTAAAAAGTCTCGCTGCAAATCGGCAGCCAGTGCAGTACGGCGAAAGTCATTGGGAAAAGCGGACCCCTGCTCGCGCAGGGCCGCCAGCTTGGCCCGTCGCTCGGCAATGAGTCGATTGTCGTCCTCTGGTTGCTGCGGGTTATCCACGTTTGTCTCCATTACACATTGTGTCAAAGCCCCTGTTTCAGTGAGGCCTGAATAAAGGGATCAAGTGCGCCGTCTAGCACCGCTTGGGTATTACGGCTTTCGATTCCTGTTCGCAAATCCTTGATGCGCGCGTCGTCAAGAACATAGGAACGAATCTGACTGCCCCAGCCGATATCCGCTTTACTGTCTTCAAGCGCTTGTTTTTCGGCGTTGCGCTTGAGCATTTCCAATTCGTAGAGCTTTGCCCGCAGTTGCTTCATTGCGTTATCACGGTTTTGATGCTGAGAGCGCTCGGTTTGACAGCTAGACACCGTGCCAGTGGGCTCATGGGTAATGCGCACGGCAGAATCGGTCGTATTTACGTGCTGTCCCCCTGCACCAGAGGAGCGATAAGTATCGACACGCAAATCGGCAGGGTTGATTTCTATCTCGATATTGTCGTCAATCTCCGGTGAGACGAAAACTGAGGCAAATGACGTATGACGTCGGCCACCGCTATCAAACGGTGACTTGCGCACCAACCGGTGAACGCCTGTCTCGGTCCTCAGCCAGCCAAAGGCATAGTCTCCCTCGAACTGGATCGTCGCACTTTTCAAGCCGGCTACCTCGCCAGCCGAGGCCTCGAGTAATGTCGTCTTAAAACCCTTGTCTTCGCCCCATCGCAGATACATGCGCAAGAGCATTTCAGCCCAATCTTGGGCCTCAGTGCCACCGGAGCCGGCCTGAATGTCTAGATAAGCATTATTAGGATCGGTTTCGCCCGAGAACATGCGTCGAAATTCAAGTTGCTCTAGCGATGTCTCTAATCCGGCGAGGTCCTGCTCTACCGATTGGGCAGTCTCTTCGTCGTCTTCCTCTACCGCAAGATCCAATAAATCGCTGGCATCGTCGCAACCGCTGTCGAGGGCCTCGATTGTAGAGACAACCACTTCCAGTGCTGCACGCTCCCGACCGAGAGCCTGTGCATTTTGTGGATCATCCCAAACACTGGGTTCAGCCAACTCCAGCTCTACTTCTTTTAATCGATCCTTTTTAATAGCGAAGTCAAAGATACCCCCTAAGCACGTCTGTGCGCGCACGAATATCTTTAATTTGATTCACAAGCGGGGCGATTTCCACGTTTTACAGCCTACTGGTTCACAGGTGCCCGGAGTTTAAAGGGTTGCGTGATGGTCTGCCATATCCGATCACGGTACAAAGCCTGTCAGTGCGGCCAAAAGGTCTCAATCACGAGTTGCGGCGTGCGGGCACCGCGATACTCATTGACATCCAAGCGGTATAACGCGCCAAGTTGCGTTAAAGGTGCCGCTAACCATTCAGTCACGTCGATATTAAACGCGATGGCATCCACCTCAATACCGCCCGACTCCAATGTCAGCTTCAAATGTTTTTCACCCACAATACGATGACGGCGCACCGCGAAGGTATTATCAAAAATGGGCTCAGCAAAGTGCTGCCCCCAAGGGCCCCCTGCTGCTAACTGCTCAGCAAAGGAAACCGTGAGGTCACTCGGCGCCAACGAACCGTCGCTCAGTGCAACAGGCTCAGGTGGCACGTGGTCCAGCAGTTCTGCCACCACCGCATTAATCGCCTCACAAAAAGGGTCGAAATCCGCTTTAGCGAGGGTCAGACCTGCCGCCATGGCATGGCCCCCAAACTTTGTCAGCAACCCGGGGTGTCTTGCCGCGACCTGATCCAATGCATCACGCAGATGCAGTCCCGGAATAGACCGTCCAGAGGCCTTGAGCATGCCTTCATCTGCATCGGCAAATATCAAGGTCGGCCGATAAACACGCTCCCGAATACGAGACGCTAAAATACCAATCACCCCCTGATGCCAGCTTGGATCATAGAGTGTCATCGCAAACGGTAGGTCGGGTTGATCCAAATTCAATGCGTCCAGTTGCGCAAGCGCATCCGTTTGCATCGACTGCTCAATGTCGCGCCGCTCCCGGTTTAAAGCATGCAGGTTCTCCGCCTTAGCACGGGCACTGGCGGTCGAGTCGGCCAACAGGCATTCAATCCCCACCGACATATCATCGAGTCGCCCAGCGGCGTTAAGTCGAGGGCCTACGATAAAACCGAGATCCGCAGCCGTTGCAAGACGATGGTCTTTGCCAGCCACCTCAAAGAGCGCCTCAATACCCGGACGAGCGCGCCCTGATCGGATACGTGCCAATCCCGCCGCGACTAACACACGGTTGTTTCGGTCTAAGGGCACCACATCGGCCACGGTCCCCAGTGCCACTAAATCCAGTGCGTCACCCAAATTGGGCATCTCAAGCCCTTGCGACGTAAACCAGTCCCGTTGACAAAGCTCGGCTCGCAAGGCGCTCAGCACATAAAAGATGACGCCGACGCCGGCTAAAGATTTGCTTGGGAAACGACAACCCGGTTGATTGGGATTCACGATGACATCCGCTGTCGGCAGGGTTGCGGCGGGCAAGTGATGATCTGTCACCAGCACGCTCATACCCAATGCCTGAGCCGCCGACACCCCCTCAATACTCGAGATACCGTTGTCAACAGTGACAATCAGATCGGGCATCTGCGCGGCTGCCAACTCAACGATCTCTGGGGTCAGTCCGTAACCAAACTCGAATCGATTAGGCACCAAGTAGGCCACTTCCTTTAGGCCCATCTGCCTCAGCACTGACACTGCCATGGCACAACTCGTTGCTCCGTCAGCGTCAAAATCACCGACCACTACAACACGGGCCTCCCCTTCCATGGCGTCGGCCAATAGCTCGGCCGCTTCGCCAATGCCTTTCAGCGTACTCGGAGGGATCAACTGATCCAATGTCAGCGTTAAGTCAGCTGGGTCGGTAATGCCGCGGCCGGCGTAAATCGTTTTAAGAACCTCGGGCAGCGCCGTGCGCTGAAGCGTTGAACTGATATCGGCTGACCGCCGGCGGATGAGCGGCGTATTCAGACGCGACACTGTGCCGCCATGAACGCATGGATGGCTTCTAGATCATTATCGAGCACGTGGAAATGCTCCTCTTTATCAAACAAGTCCGATAGATGATCGGGCAGCGACGGCACTTGACCCGTTTGGGCTTTGGCGACGGCCGCTGGAAATTTAGCGGGATGCGCGGTGGCTAAAGTGACCATCGGCCCATCGGTTTTTTTCGCGCACAACCGCGCGGCGCGGGTGCCGATAGCGGTATGTGGGTCTACCAATTGTCCGGTGCGTTCCCAAATGAAGCGAATCTCCTCGCAGGTCTCTTCGTCATCAATGCGAGCGCTGCTAAAGAGCGCCTGAGCCTGGCTCAGTGCTCGATCGCTCAGCGTAATATGGCCCCTCGCAAAATCACTCATCAACTGCGCGACCTGTTCAGCGTCACGGTCATACAGATCAAAAAGCAGTCTCTCAAAATTAGAGGACACCGAAATATCCATGCTAGGCGATAACGACGCTTCGATCGCTTGGCGTTCATAGGTTCCGGTTGTGAGCATACGATGCAACACATCATTGCGATTCGTCGCAATCACGAGATTGTTAATTGGCAGACCCATACGATGCGCCAAATACCCCGCATAGATGTCACCAAAATTTCCGGTCGGAACCGAAAAGTTAACCGCTCGCTCGGGTCCGCCTACGGCAAAAGCAGCGTAAAAATAGTACACAATTTGCGCCATGATTCGCGCCCAGTTGATCGAGTTTACGGCGACCAAAGAGCGTCCATCGGGCAAGAATTGATCGGCGACAAAACTGGCTTTCACCAACGCCTGGCAGTCATCAAAATTGCCTTTAATCGCTAAGTTATGAACGTTGTCAGCCTGCACCGTTGTCATCTGCCGGCGCTGCACATCAGACACTCTGCCCTCGGGGTACAGGATAAAAATATCCACGTTGTCAGAATGGCGACAGCCCTCAATGGCGGCGCTGCCCGTATCACCGGACGTTGCCCCCATGATCACTACCCGCTCGCCGCGCCGCGCCAACACATGACTCAGCAACCGTCCTAGCAGTTGCAGTGCGAAATCTTTAAACGCCAGTGTCGGTCCGTGAAACAGCTCAAGCAACCACTGATCCTGATCGAGCTGGAGGAGCGGCGCCACCGCCTGGTGACGAAAATCCTGATAAGACTCTGCTGCCAGCCTTGATAAGGTTTGATGATCGATGCTGCCCTCTACAAAGGGCGCAATAATAGTGGTTGCCAGCTCCGGATAAGACAAATCGCGCATGGCGGCCAGGTCAGCTGGTGTAAAACGAGGCAGTGTCTCAGGTAAATAAAGGCCGCCATCGCGTGCAAGCCCAGCCAGTAAGGCGCCTTCAAAATCTAAGGCGGGTGCCTGACCGCGGGTACTGAGATATCGGATACTCATTGCCAGCTCCCCATCCTACTCATATTCCTCACTGATCGAAGGCTTCCACTCGGAGCAACGTAAAGTCTGGCTGCACCTCTGCAAGCGCCGTAATCTCTTTCATCACTGCAGTCATTACGGACGCCGACGCGACATGGGTCAACAGGACAATGGCGACCGTAGCTTGGCCCTCTTGTGGCGGATTCTGAAGCAACGATTCGATACTCACATTGTGGTTTGCCAGCACATGAGTGATGTCAGACATGACCCCTGCGCAATCACTCGCGGTCAATCGAACGTACCACTCGCTCGCGATCTCATCCGCAGGCATCAACGTTTGTGATGTCAATTGCGCCATCGGCACACCCAGGGCCGGTCCATTCCCCGCAGGAGTCCTCGCAATGTCGGCGAGATCGGCGCACACCGCAGATGCAGTGGCAGCGCCGCCAGCACCCGGGCCCACTAATA
>CAJQKG010000094.1 GCA_905478845.1 uncultured Luminiphilus sp. | reverse complement strand
CAGTGGGGTGTTATCACTGTCTCGAGTGCGGGGGTTAGCGCGATGTGATGAGCGGATGTGCTGAGTGGGCGCGGTCAAACAATGAGAGAGGGGTTTCTGTCCTCGCGGGTTTCCTGGCGCCTCACTCGTCGCGCGTCGCGGGAGACCGGTATCTCACTCACAGCAATGCGATGAGGGAAAGTAACGGAAATAATGCGGCGAATAGGGGGCTAACGTCGCTAAAAATAGGCAAATCACCGAAAAAGTGGACGCATCGCTCAATCTGGGACACACTCGGGGCTCATAGGGAAGATTCGCTGGAGTAGCCCATGGCGGCAATTCTCGTATTGCACGGGCCTAACCTTAATTTATTGGGGTCTCGCGAGCCTGAGATTTATGGTTCAGAAACCTTAGATGAAATTAATCATCGCTTGCAGGCAGAAGCGGAGCGCGCCGGCGTTAGCTTGACGTGTTTGCAAAGCAATGGTGAACAGGAGCTCATCGAAGCGATTCATCAGGCGAGAGCCGATGATACGCAGTTCATTATCATCAACCCTGCTGCGTTTACCCACACCAGTGTCGCCATACGAGATGCACTTGCAGGAGTCGATATTCCCTGCATTGAGGTGCATATTTCAAACGTCTATGCACGAGAACCTTTCCGACACCATAGCTATATTTCTGATATTGCTGAGGCGGTGATTTCCGGGCTGGGTAGTTTTGGATACGACTGTGCACTGACGGCGGTGTTGCAGTCACTCGATACCCACTCCACGACCCATTGAAGGAGCACTTATGGACATTCGCAAAGTCAAAAAACTGATCGAACTATTGGAAGAGTCCAATATCGGCGAGATTGAGATTAAGGAAGGGGAGGATTCTGTGCGCATCAGTCGACAGAGTTATCAGCCCCCGGCGATGACCTATGCGGCTCCCCCACCCATAGCAGCGCCTGCTTTGGAACCCGCAGCGTCAGAGGTGCAGGCCACTGAAAGCGCTGCAGCGAGTCCCAGCACTGATAATGCGGTGCTGTCTCCCATGGTGGGAACGTTTTATCGTTCGCCTGGCCCAGAGGCGCCCTCGTTTGTGGAAGTGGGACAGACGATCCGGGTCGGTGATGTGCTGTGCATCGTTGAAGCGATGAAGATGATGAATCAGATCGAGGCAGATCGTGCAGGAACGGTGACCGCGATCCATGTCGACAACGGCGAAGCGGTTGAGTTTGATCAACCCCTGATTTCGATAGCGTAAGGCATGGGTGAGGCAGCCCAAAAGGATATCTCGCATGCTTGAAAAAGTACTGATTGCCAATCGTGGCGAAATCGCGCTGCGTATATTGCGCGCTTGTAATGAGTTGGGGATCCGCACTGTGGCGGTGCACTCCACTGCAGACCGAGAACTAAAACATGTCCGCTTAGCCGACGAGGCGGTCTGTATTGGTCCGGCACTCTCGGCCCAAAGCTATCTCGATGTGCCCGCAATTATTAGCGCCGCTGAACTCACCAATGCCGATGCAATTCATCCCGGGTACGGTTTTCTCTCTGAGAATGCTGATTTTGCCGAGCAGGTCGAAAAGAGCGGATTCACTTTTATAGGCCCCACTGCTGACACCATTCGTCTGATGGGCGACAAAGTGTCGGCAAAGCAGCAGATGAAACTCACGGGGGTGCCGACGGTGCCAGGCTCCGAAGGCGCCTTGCCTGATGATCCCGACGAAGTGCTGCGCATTGCCCGTGAGATCGGCTTTCCGGTGATTGTAAAAGCGGCCGCGGGAGGCGGTGGCCGAGGCATGCGTGTGGTCCACAATGAGGAGGTCTTGCTGTCTTCGATTCAAGTAACGCAGTCAGAGGCGCAGGCGGCCTTTGGGTCGCCCGTGGTCTATATGGAAAAATTCTTGCAGCGCCCACGTCATGTCGAGATACAAGTGCTGGCTGACGGTCAGGGTAATGCGATTCATTTGGGGGATCGCGACTGCTCTCTGCAGCGGCGACATCAAAAGGTCATCGAAGAAGCACCTGCACCGGGGATCGATCCAGCGCTTCGTAATGACATTGGCGACGCCTGTATTCGAGCGTGCCTCGAGATGGGTTACCGCGGCGCGGGCACTTTTGAATTTCTGTTTGAAGACAATGCCTTTTATTTTATTGAAATGAATACACGAGTGCAGGTAGAACACCCTGTGACCGAAATGATCAGTGGTATCGATATTGTGCGCGAGCAGCTCATGATTGCCGGAGGGCGACCGCTCCCTATTAAACAAGAGGATGTCACGCTGACCGGCCACTCCATTGAATGCCGGATCAATGCCGAAGATCCTCGGACTTTCATGCCCTCTCCGGGGACAATCAAAACCTTTCATGCGCCCGGCGGCCATGGCGTGCGAGTTGATTCGCACGTGTACAGTGGTTACACGGTCCCCCCTCACTACGACAGCTTGATTGGTAAAGTGATTACGTATGCTGATACGCGTGAGGGTGCTTTGGCAAAAATGCGGCAGGCACTTGACGAGCTGGTGGTCGAGGGTATTCGCACGAATGCGGCGTTACACCGCGAGCTGGTTACCGATACCTCTTTTATGGCGGGCGGTGTCAGCATCCACTACTTAGAAAGTAAGTTGGAACATGAGCGTTGAGCGCCGCCCTTAGTTGGCAGGAGCTTCATTTCACCGCAAAAAAAGAACAGGTGGCCGCACTAGAGTCCTGGTTGTTTGAGTCTGGGGCTCTGTCTGTCACCCTCGAAGATGACGCCGACCAGCCTTTGCTGGAACCCGGTCCGGGTGAGACACCCCTCTGGGAAGCAGTGAGTGTGACGGCGCTGTTTGAAGGTGATCGTGCGCTTCAGTCCGTTATCGATGCAGTGCCGCGTCATTTGGTTGTCACGATCGCTGAGCAGCCGACGCCTGTGGCAGATCGCGAGTGGACCCGTGTCTGGGAAGATCAATTTCACCCGATGCAAATGGGGCAGCGTCTTTGGGTCTGCCCTAGCTGGACCGCGCCTCCTGATCCTGCTGCCGTGAATATTTTATTAGATCCGGGTCTTGCCTTTGGCACTGGCACGCACCCGACAACAGCCATGTGTTTGAGGGCGATTGATGCCGGTGTCTCGCATGCTATTCGCGTTGTCGATTATGGGTGTGGTTCGGGCATTCTTGGAATTGCTGCCGCGCGGTTAGGCTCGGGGCCGGTACTTGCGATTGATAACGATCCCCAGGCGTTAGTGGCGAGCCGAGCCAATGCCGAAGCCAATGGAGTGGGCGAAGATCAGTTTGTGGTAGCCATGCCCGATGATAGCGCGGTGACACAGTGGTCGGGCACGGCACAGCTTGTGGCAGCCAATATTTTGGCAGGGCCGTTAGTGACCCTGGCGCCCACACTGCTGTCGTTATTAGCGCCGGGCGGTCAGTTATTGCTTGCGGGGCTGCTCGAGGAGCAGGCCAATCAGGTGATCGACGCCTACGCGCCCGAATTGCCGCTGCAGATTGCTGCGCAGGAAGACGGCTGGGTATTGCTTTCGGGCGAGCGGGCGGCGTGATCAATTATGATGCGATTCCCCGGCAGCTCCGCGCTGTCATGTGCCCCGCACTGACCTTAACGCCTTAACCTTGCGACAGTAATTCCCTTAAATCGATCGTGGCGGCGTTAGCTCGCGAGATATAGCTCGCCATGACCAAAGAGTGATTTGCCCAGAGCCCAAATCCTGACCCATTCAAGATGATAGGACTCCAGACAGGCGCCTGCGCTGCCTCAAGCTCACGGATGATTTGTCGTAAACTGACGGTCGCATTTTTCTTGGCGAGCACTTCGGAAAAGTCGACCTCCGCCGCCTTTAAAAACTGTGTGAGTGCCCACGCAGCGCCGCGGCTTTCATAAAAAACGTCATCAATCTCTCGCCAAGGCGTCCGCACGATGATTTCTTCAGGGGCTTGAGTAGACTGCGCGGCAGCACTGTCCCCAGCAAGGTCGGTATTTAAGCGGCGTTGCCCGACGCTGGCTGACAGTCGCTGTGAAAGACTGCCGAGGCGTTTCTCGATCATGCCAAGCCAATGGTTGAGGTTATCCGCACGAGCATAAAACTGCGCACTGGTCTCACCGGTAAGGGCCAGTCGCGAGCGATACGCTTCTAAAAAACGGCTCGCATCACGGTATTCACTTTCTGAGGCGGGCAAAATCCAACTATCAGATTGAAAGTTGATCCGCGGTTCCGCCAGGGTCAGATCCACATCCTCCTTTGATTGGGATTGTGACCGGCTGAGCACTTCGCGCAGCGCACGTGCTAAATCTCGACACTGCACTAGCGCGCCATATTCCCAGTGCGGCATGTTGTCGAGCCAAACGCCAGGGGGGAAAAGATCGTTAAGCAAATAGCCGCCGGGTTTTTCCAGAAGGGTACGAATGACCTCTCTTAAGGTGGAGACGGTAACGCTGCCCGTCACCACGTCTTGTTCGACTGCCGCGGCATAGTGTACTGCGGTCTGATTGGTATCAAAGCCGTCGGGGGTTTGACTCCAATACAGGCCAAGACCGGTGACAACACTGCCATAAATCGCCAATACCAGCACCACCCAGCGGCCAAGACGCATCGGGTCAGACGCCTCGGTGCTGGGCCGCCATCCCTTTATCAGTTGTGATAAGCGGGCAAGGCGTGAAGGCTGCGTGGTTTCGGATTCAGGCATTAGTGATGATGTCCGCTTTGCTCAAGAGCAGCCGTGGGTGGGTGCCGTTGAACCGGCGCTGACGTGCAGCGCTCTGCACCGTCCTTTAGCAGTAGACAAAGCTCAACAAGGCTTCCCTCGGGGGGAGGCGTGGTGACGCCGAGCAGCATGATGTGCTGCCCACCTGGCATCAAGGCTACGGTCTCACCGGCGGCAAGTGTCACGGCATCGAGCTGGACCATCCGTCGTTGATCACCATTAGCAATGACATCGTGGATTTGTGCTGCCTCGCCCACGGAGCTGCGAATAGACGTGATGACCACGGTTTGCGCACTCTGATTCGTAATGTGGCCATAGGCGGCGGCGACTTCGGTACCGGGTGGCATACTCCGCACCCACGCTTTTTCCCATAACAGTCCCTCCGCCAGCGCTGATAAGGGCAAGCACCATGACAAC
>CAJQKG010000093.1 GCA_905478845.1 uncultured Luminiphilus sp. | reverse complement strand
CTCTCGTTCAGGAATGGGCGGTTATGAATTGCACGATCAACTCAGCGAGCAATTTTTCAGGCTTGCAGGCGGGTATTTCGCCAATTTCTCTAGTTCAGCTAGCAGGATCAGTCAGGAAATTTAATCTCAACAGGCCCTTTATTCTTCCTATACTTATTACCCAAGCGATGTCGTAGTCGGGTCAGGCTCATGGTGTGGAAATCAGAACCGATGCCTCGGGGGCAAGGATTAACGTCGAGAGCGGGCGGGTTTGCGGGGTAACACTGGAAAGTGGTGAGGTAATACGAGCGCCAACAGTCGCAGCCAATGAACGCGGGTGAAGCGTTAGCGGACCCCAGGCTCAAGTCCAAGGGGGCCTCCGGCAACCATCGGCAGTCCTTCAATAGTCCCCTGCTGATGTTTGTAGTACCGTTACCGCAACCGCAGAAGGACACCGACATGCCCGATTTCGACACGCTGATCTACGAAAAACCTGAAGCGGGCATCGCTCGTATCTGGCTTAATCGTCCGGAGGCACGAAATGCCCAGGACACTCACCTCCTCTATGAATTGAACGACGCTTTCGACATCGCCATGGACGACAGCGAAGTAAAGGTGGTAATCCTGGCCGCTAAGGGACCTCACTTTTCAGCCGGTCATGACCTGCGAGATATCAACAGCCGCGGTAGCGAGCACAAACGGGTTGGCACCTGGAGTGACGACAAATGGGAAGGCTCAGAAGCGTATTATTGCCGCGAAAAGGAAATCTATGAAGGTTTCTGCCGCCGCTGGCGGGATTTGGCCAAACCCACCATCGCATCTGTGCACGGTAAATCCATTGCCGGCGGGTTAATGCTGATCTGGCCCTGTGACTTTGTTATCGCCAGTGATGACGCCACTTTTCAAGACAACACCATGTACATGGGTATACCTGGCGTAGAGTACTTTGCCCACGTTTGGGAACTGGGCATCCGCAAGGCTAAGGAGTTCTTGCTCACTGGTCAGCCTATCACCGCCGAGGAGGCACAGGCTGCGGGCATGGTGAACCGGGTTGTCTCACGAGACGAGTTAGAGGAAGCGACCCTCGCCTTTGCTCGCACGCTGTCCGACAAACCGTCGTTTGCGTTAAAACTCGGCAAAGATGCGATTAACGCGGCTTTTCACGCGCAAGGCTTTGAAAACGTGCAGCGCAGCGCATTTAACGCTCATCATCTAGCCCACACCCATTATCGCCTACACCAGGATGGCTCATTCATAGACAGGGAATTCATGCGCAATTTTCAATCGAAGAAGAAATCAGACTAACTCAGACCTAATATTAAACAGGATCCAGACATGCACCTGACGAAAGCCGCTGTTGTCACTGGCCGGTAAACCAACTCGCCTGCGTGTCAAGCACCGACCGATCCTGAGACGCCACATAGCGAAGCTTTTCCGCCGCCTGCGGCAGGTGATAGCGGTAAAAGAACTGACACGCGGCGACCTTGCCCTCATAGAAATCGGCATCTGCCTGCGCGCCGTTTTGTAGGGCCTCTCGAGCAATCACTGCCTGACGCAACCACAGCCACGCGATAACCACGTGCCCGAAAGCGTCCAGAAATGGCGTGGCACTGGAAAGACGCGCAACCGTATCGGCTTCCTGATTTACGGTCTCGACCGTGCGCTTGACCAGTTGCCAAATGTCGGTGAGTGCCTCACCCATCGCGGCGAGCGTCTCAGTGCCTGCCGCCGCTTGCAGCGCCGGCTGCATCTCCTCTTCAAAGATAGAGAGCGTGACGCCACCCGCCAGATTCACTTTGCGGCCCAAGAGATCCATACCTTGAATACCGTGAGTCCCCTCATGGATCGGATTGAGACGATTGTCGCGATAGTGGCGCTCAACCGGGTATTCACGGGTATAACCGTAACCCCCCAGTATTTGTATGGCATGCTTGTTCGCCTCCAACGTGTATTCCGAAGGCCACGACTTAGCCACTGGCGTTAGCAGCTCTAATAGCAGCGTGAGGCGCTCCCGCTCGGCAGCCTCCTCAGCCATCTCCTGCTGATCAACCAGCTGAGTACAGTAAGACAGCAGTGCAATACTGCCCTCGACCGTGACTTTCTGCTCCATCAATAACCGCCGAATATCCGCATGCTCGATAATCGGCAACATGGGTGCATTAGGGTCCTTAATGCCCGGATGCCGGCCTTGGGGCCGGTTGCGCGCATAGTCTAGGGAGTAGAGATACCCTGCCAACCCTGACATCGCCGCGCCCATTCCCACACCGATACGCGCCTCATTCATCATATGAAACATGTTCTTTAGGCCTTCATGCTCTGCTCCGACCAAATAACCCAGGCAGTCACCCCCTTCACCGAAATTAAGTAGCGTATTGGTGATCCCTCGCTGTCCCATTTTGTGGTTTAAACCCGCAAGGGCAATATGATTGAAGTCGCCTATCTCACCCGTTTCAGTCACCCGATATTTCGGTACTAAAAACAGCGAAATGCCCTTTACGCCCGCCGGTGCTCCGGGCGTTCGAGCGAGCACCATGTGTATGATGTTTTCAGAGACGTCTTGATCGCCACCTGAAATCCACATCTTTGTGCCTGTCAGCTTGAAACTACCATCACCGAGCGGTTCAGCAAGGCAGCGAATATCAGAAAGCGACGATCCGGCGTGAGGTTCAGACAGACACATGGTGCCAAACCAACGCCCCTCGACAAGCGGAGGTAGATAACGCGCTCGCAGCGCGTCACTGCCACAAGCTTCTAGCATGTGAGCATTGGAAGTGGTCAGAAAAATATAGCCGACCGCCGAACCATTCGCGGCTTGGAAAATGCCCTGCATAAAGTTAGCTACCAACATAGGCAGCTGCATGCCCCCCAACGAGGCATCGAATGTCGCAGCGGGCAACCCTGCCTCAACAAACGTTTTGAGGCAGGCTTTTAGGCTATCGGGTGTGATCGCACGACCTGCTTCAAAAATAGGTTCGTGCTCGTCTAGTTCCGCCGCGCAGGGCAAAAAAGCCTCCTCGGCGATCTGC
>CAJQKG010000092.1 GCA_905478845.1 uncultured Luminiphilus sp. | reverse complement strand
TAAGGTTCGGCAATCCTCCGACTGGCAAAACAGAAAATGGCAAAGTGTCATCGAGTCGGCCACAAACCCCACTAAGTCGGCCCAAACAAGACTGGCCCCACTATTAGCAGATGAATACCAGTAGATCAGTGCCAGCCGAAAGGAGAGGCGTTGCTCACGCTAAAGAGGCGCGGCGTGCGGCGCAAAAAGCGTCGAGTGCCATCGCTACCGATCCGACAACGCATCAAGTCAAAGGCAACATCGCGCTAGAGAGCGCCGCACAAATCAATGGCCATCGCAATGGATCATTGGCTTAACAAGCCGGTTGCTGGCGCTCCCTGCCTGACTTTTAAACGGCCCTTTCATGCCAATAAGTTGCTTAATCGGCAACGATCAAACGGGTCAATAACGTCGTGACGAGACTGATACTGGCCGTCTTACTCAACCCTTGTTCGGAACGCAATCGATCCCACATTTCAAAGGACGTGATCGCATCGATAGATTCGCGCGTTTCACCGAGGAGCGACCGCAGTTCGGGTAGCCGACCATCCAGATCCTTACGCAAGCCGCGTTGGTTGCGGGCATAATTCTGTCGCAGTTTTGGATAGCGCCACAACTGGCACCGAGTACCCTGCATCAGGGTATTCACGCTTTCGTAGGCGTCGGCGCGACGTTTCACCAAGCCCTCAATCCGCTCTGCCAATGTACCGCTCTGATCTCCGCCGAGGAATAACGCCTCGTACGAGTCACGAATATGATCGTCGATGGCTTCAAAAAGCGTCTCCATATCCTCAAAATGGCGAAAGAAAGAGCGAATGCCGACTCCCGCACGATCAGCGATTTGCTGGGCGGTCGGCACCAACACGCCTTCCTCCTGCAACGCAAGCGAGGCATCAATAAACGCCAATCGGCTGCGTTCACTGCGAAGCCTACGTCCGTCTATTGCGCACTCACTGTCTGTCTTCAAGATAAAACCCCTGCATCGCTATGCCGTGAATCGGCTTCACCGACCGGGTAGTTTCCCGTCACGTTGCTGCGGAACCCTAGTGGCTACCCTACCAAAGCTTCGAATAACTCTATCTCTGGCGCCCCGGCAACCAAACCGCCGAGCACACCATTAGCCGCAAGAAAATAATCACTTTTTCGATGTGCCTCCAGCGCGTCGGCATCCGTGTACTGTTCCATCACTAGGTAAAGTTGCGGATCGGTTTGGCTGCGATTTAAGGCATAAAATATGTTTCCCGGCTCGTTCGCCCTCACTTTTTCAGTCAGCGCCAAAAAAGCCTTTTCAAATTCCTCGTTCTTGCCTTCCTGAACCGCAATTTTTGCGAGTAAACCAATCGGCATAAATCGTTCTCCACATCATCAAATCATCGCAAAAGCGACTGTATTTTCCCTAGCAACCGACTCCTTTGGGCTAGCAATAAGCCCGTGCCACATCAACTCAAGCCAGCAAGACTCATCATGAGGGTGTCGCCGCAGTAAGTCTACTGAGCAGGTCCATGTTACCCGGAAGATTCAGCAAGACAGTGACAAACACTCTGGCGAGTTCTGAATGGGGAATTTTCGAGTCTCGTCGCGCTGAAACACCCTCCGCGATCACCCACCATTACTAGCGGAAGTGCGAAAACGCGCGGCTGTGACGTCATGATGTCCGTCTGGTTTGATAACGACTAGGCAAGGCACCCATTATCACCAGCTTAGCCACTGCAAGAGGTCAGAGCGTTCATCGAAAGAACAGCCCTGACTCGAACGAGACGGCACTGAGGACTGCCTCATCGAAGGAGGCGCCTCGTCACTCGGAGCCGATGTTGACTGAGTGAAGTCATCTCATCGCGTTCGTAATCTAGGCGTTATCTTGCTTTGCTAGAATCTCTGCAACCGCCAATGCGCTGACATTATAAATCGCCCGCGGTGTCGCTGAATTCACCATGATATGCGCAGGCCGTTTGAGTCCCGACATGTAGGGGCCAATCAGTAAGCCATTCGCTTTCTGTCGGAGTAGTCCTAGCGCAATATTAGCGGCATCTAGCCCCGGGAACACCAGCAGATTGGCCTTTCCTCGAAGCTGACTGTCACCGTAAATCGTTTGCCGATAGGTCGAGTCCAACGCGGTAAGCGAATGCATTTCGCCGTCTATTTCGACATCCGGTAATCGCGCTCTCAGAATCTCGCTGGCTTGTCGCATTTTTCTCGCGGAGGGCGCATTCGAAGACCCGAAATTGGAGTGCGATAACAGCGCCACACGAGGCGTTATGCCAAAATGCCTGACTTGTTCTATGCCCAGCAGTGTTTTGGAAACAATTTCTTCAACCGTCGGGTCTAAGTCTATAAAACAATCTGTCAAAAACAGGGGGCCGTCATCAAATAATAGGGTCGTTAAGGTTGATGCACGCACGTCATCCCCCTGCGTTCCGATCACCGACCTCAAGGTCTCGAAATGATCCGCGAATCGACCGACCTTGCCGCAAATCATCCCATCCGCATCACCATTACGCAGTATCATCGCCGCAATAATAGTGCTGTCTGTTCTCAGAAGAACACTGCTGCCCTCTACCGATATGCCGCCGCGTCCTGCAATGCTGTGAAAGTCTCGTGAGTACTCGTCGTACTTGTCATAGCTACGTGGATTAATGACGTCGACGTCTTCACCTAACTTGATTCTCAGTCCCAGTTCGTCGATCACTCCGTTTATTGCATCGGGACGACCCACTAAAATGGGTCGCGCGATAGCCTCATCCACCACCGTTTGCACGGCACGGAGGACGATCTCATTTTCGGCGTCTGAATAGACCAGTTTTAGACCACTGTTGGCAGCTGCATTGACAACGGGCTGCATAAACATTCCCGATCGTGTGACGTGTTTACTGAGGCTTCTCCGATACCCGTCAAGATCTTCGATAGGACGACTCGCTACGCCGGTTTTCATAGCCGCCTCAACAACCGCTACCGGCACCCTCTCGAATAGGCGTGGGTCGAAAGGCTTGGGGATAATGTAATCGGGGCCGAACTTGAGTGATTGACCGTCGTAAGCTTGCGCAACCTCCTCCGACGCTTCTTGCTGGGCAAGATCGACCAGACCATACGCACAAGCAATCTTCATCTCGTCATTAATGGTGGTGGCACCGCAGTCCAGTGCGCCGCGGAAGAGGAATGGAAAACACAGCACGTTATTGACCTGATTCGGAAAGTCCGATCGCCCCGTGCCAATAATAGCGTCCGGACGCGCCTCGCGCGTTAGGTCCGGATGAATTTCAGGATTGGGGTTTGCCATTGCCAGAATCAGCGGATTGGGCGCCATTTCTTTCACCATATCTTGTGTCACACAGTCACCGGTCGACAGGCCGAAGAAAATATCAGCTCCCACCATGGCCTCTGCCAATGTGCGCTTATCGGTCTTTCTCGCGTAGCGCTCTTTGAACTCGTTCATCCCGTCTTGGCGGCCTTCATAAATGAGGCCCTTGCTGTCACACATCAATACATTTTCACGCTTGAGTCCCAGACTCACGATCAAGTCCGCGCAAGACATACTCGCTGATCCCGCACCAGAAATGACGAGCTTAACCTCTTCCATTTTTTTCCCGGTTAGTTTGAGCCAGGAGATCACAGCCGCTGTCGACACCACTGCAGTGCCGTGCTGATCGTCATGAAAAACCGGTATATTCATGCGCTCACGGAGCTGACGCTCGACGTAGAAGCACTCAGGCGCTTTGATGTCCTCAAGAATGATGCCGCCAAAAGTGGGTTCGAGCGCGGCGATAATATTGACCAACTTCTCCGGGTCTCTCTCATCAATCTCTAAATCGAAAGTATCGATATCCGAAAACTTTTTCATCAGAACGGCCTTACCTTCCATGACCGGTTTGGATGCGAGCGCGCCGATAGCACCGAGACCCAATACAGCAGTGCCATTGCTGATGACAGCGACGAGATTTCCGCGCGCAGTCACTTGCGATGCGTTTAACGGGTCTTCCACGATGTACTCACAGGCATGGGCAACACCGGGTGAATACGCCATTGACAGATCTGCCTGCGTTTCGAGCGGCGTAGTCGCTCTTACCTCCAGCTTCCCTGGCTTTCCCTCGATGTGGTACTTGAGGGATTCCTCTTTAAAGGTGGGCTTATCCATCCGAGACTCCGCATTGTCAGTGTGTGATCGCGCCTTTTGCACTGTGACCCAGAAGGCGTCTCCGCCGCTTTTTCTAGCCACGGATCAAAACGCGCTAAGTGAAACACGAATTAACGCGCCAAATAGTGAAAGTTCTCCAGTCTGTGCACTTTTATCGTTAATGCTACGTCGCGCAGACCGTATTGGTTGTCGCGCATCAGGGGCCAATACGCGTTTTGACTGATTAGCACTTCGAGAATCCAATTTGTCCGCATGGGCCGATGGCACATCCTCTGTTAACACGAGGCTCGGCAGTACTCGACAGGCACCGCAGATCCGCTAGGGCGGCCACAAGTCCCTCACTCGAATCAATCCATCATCATGAGGACCGTCAGCAGATAGCCCTGACGCGATCACCGCTCTATGATGACCCTAGTCAGGCGGGTTCCACCCGCAAAAACTGGGAGTTCAGTGATGCCGATAAACACCGCTTTGCAAAACTTAGAGGCTATTCGCGACAAACGGGGTTATCTACTCCCCCATCACGGCTTGCTCGCGCTTTCTGCGCCAAATCTATTGCAGCAATACGATGATCTTTACTCTTCGCTCGCGCTCACCGATCGATACCTCAATCGGCATGATCATGAGTTTGTTTGGCTGGGCGTATTGATGAGCACCCAAGAAGCACTCGGCACACATCACGTGCAGCGCTTTCTCGACGCGGGTGGCACCCCTGATGAACTCGGTAGCGCAGCGGCGATCACTGCCATCGCCACGGGTAGTCGTCATCATCTCTTTATCGAGGACCACTGGACGCCCCACCTGCCGGAAGTCAGTCCTGCACAACAGTACCTCACCCTGTTTAACAAGATGACAACTGACATCGCAGCACCCCTCGCCCATATCACTGCCTGCGCGGTGCATACCTGCGTCGGCAACTGGCGAGCATTGGACTGGCAAATACGCGCAGCCTATGCAGCCCAAACCGAGGAGCTCTTATTGGCAGAAGCACTGTCGCTTGCGATGTTTCCAGGCAGTATTCCCCACTACGTTCATGCGGCAGACGTTTGGCGGCGCATTATCCTCAGCAAGGAAGTCGTGGCGTCGGAACCCTTTCAACAATGGGCGTCACTCAGCGGTCAAGGAGGCTTCGACGAGGCATCCCACGTGAAACAGCCCTAATGTTTAACGCCTGCGCTGAAAAAGCGCTCGTTACGTAGCCCTGAATAGATCGTAGAATCATGTTAAAACTGCACGCCCCAATATTGATAAGGAGTCGCCATCATGTCGCGAGTCGTTGTGTCCGGAATCGTTGAATTTCCCCCCGAAGCACGGGAAGAAGCATTGACCAAAGCTAAGGCGCTCATTGAGGGAGCCTACACAGAGCAGGGTTGCGTTCATTATCATTGGACAGCAGACCTTAACCACCCTGGGCGAGTCATCGTTTTTGAAGAGTGGGAATCTGGGACTGACCTTGAAGCGCACCTCAAAGGTGACTGGTATCGAGACATGTTTGCGCATCTATCTCAGTACACTATTTTGAGCGCCGAGATCAATAAATACAGGGTGACGCTCAAGGAACTGGTCTATGGTGATGATGGTATCGCCAGCGGATACTTCTCCGACGAAAAATAAGGTGATCCGGCCGCTCCGGCAGTGGCACAAAACCCCGTGTAAAGATGACGCTACCTTAATACGCCCGCTTTGCGTCAGTCACTGATAGAACGCTGACTAAGACGGCGCCTTCCAGGATTGTATCTTACGGTAAATGGTCGACGGCGCGACTTGAAGGCACTTCGCAGCACGATTAATACTGCCGTCGCACTCAGCAATGGCGGCTTCAATGGCTATTTTTTCTGTGAGCCAGAGGGGCTGGATGCCTAGCTCATCAGAGGCTCGGTAGTCGATAGACGCCGCATCAGACAGACCATCCGTATCGACTGCCATTTCAGTCCCGGAGATCATCCGATAAACCGACGCCTCATCAATGTGATGCGCTGATTCAGTGAGTACCAGCTGCCTGATCGCATTTTCCAGTTGCCTGACATTTCCAGGCCATGAGTAGTGTCGTAGCGCGTTCGTGGCCTCGTTGCTCAGAGCACTTTGCGCCTTGCCCTCCTCTTCGCTGATACGCAACAAGAACCTTTCAGCCAACAGCACAATGTCATCAGCTCTCTCACGCAGCGGCGGCATTCGCAGCGGCACAACGTGAAGGCGATAATAAAGATCTTCTCGCAGACGGCCTTCACGCATCTCAAAAAGAGGATCACGATTCGTGGAGGCAATAATACGGACGTCAGCCGTTACTTCGCGGGTCGCGTCGACTGGCCGATACGTGCCGTGCTGGATCAGTCGCAAGAGCATCGACTGTGCTTCGAAGTTCAAACTGCAGACTTCGTCGAGAAAGAGTGTCCCCGCATCAGCCTGCGCCACCAGTCCATCTGGCGCAGCATCACTTTTGCCAAATAAGGCACGCTCGAGTTGATCGGCGGTTAACGCAGCGCAATCCACCACCACAAAAGACGCTGGTGCGCGCGCTGACAACTGATGAATGGCTCTTGCCGCCAGCTCCTTGCCGGTACCGCTTTCTCCCATGAGAAAAGCCGTGGCTCGGGTTCCCGATAATAGCTCAACCGTATCAAATACGGCCTGCATCGCAGAAGACTGGCCTACCAAGGGCCCCAGAGTCTCGCGCTTGACGGATAACTGCTCAACTTGCCGCCGCAGCTTGAGCTTATCGGCAGCGTTGAGTAGCGTGACGCGTAATCTTGCCGCGTCAAAAGGCTTACTGAGAAAATCGGTCGCACCACGACGCATCGCTTGCTCGGCATATTCAGCACCGTGCCCTGTCATCACGACGACTGCTGGCTGGGGCGAGAGGCGCTTCACGTCCTCCAACAAATCTAGGCCATTACCATCGGGCAGTTCGATATCCAGCAAAATGAGTTGCGGCGCAGAGTGGCTCAGCTGTTGTTGCGCAGCAGAAAGTGTTTGCACAGAGGATACGTCAAGACCGCTGCCATCAAGATACCGCGCGTATATCTCGCAGAGTGTCGCACTGTCCTCAACAATGAGGGTTTTCACGTCAGGTCTGCCTCCTGCGGATACGCAACGGTCAGTGCGGATTTCTCCGACAATCGGCCATCGTCATGATTTGAGATCAACCGGAGGTTAACAGTTTTTCGTCGCTCTGGGCGTGAATCCAGTAAAGAACCGCAGTGAGTAATAAGACTGCACCGACCTGATGTGTCGCCGCCACCGGGATTGCCACGTGGGTCATCACGGTACCGATTCCGAGTAAAAGTTGTCCTGTGAGGACTCCCAGCATTAGCATGGCACTCCGACGGGATCGCGCATTATCAGCAGTGCGTATCGTCTGCACGCTAAAAAAGATCACTAAGAGGGCTACCACATAAGCCAGCATGCGATGATTAAAATGAATCGTCGCCACCCCTTCAAAGGTCGCTTGCCACCCCTGCGCGTAGTATCCGGCAGGGACAAACGTTTCACCCATTAATGGCCAAGTGGGATAAGCAAAACCCGCGTCAGTCCCTGCCATAAAACCACCGGACAGAATCAGTGTGTAGACCCCGACTAATAGAATGCCCCCCGGCAGCCCGAGATGTCTCAGCGCGGGAGACAATCCGGCTCCAACACGCAACAACACCCACATCATCAAGGCATAAATGGCCACCGCCACCCCCAAGTGTGCAGTCAGTCGATATTGTGACACCGACGGCCGATCGACCAGCCCGCTTTGCACCATGTACCACCCAAGGAGTCCCTGAGCCCCCCCTAGCACTAACAGTAAGATGAGTGTCGGCAGCAGTTGCGGTGCGATCATCCGCTTTAGCGCGAAAACGACCAGGGGTACGAAATACATGAGACCGATCAACCGCCCCAGCACACGGTGTAAATACTCAAACCAAAAAATCTGCTTAAAACCGCCAAGATCCATCTCTTGGTTAATTTTTAAGTATTCGGGATATTGCTGATAGGTCTCAAAAGTTTTAATCCACTGCGCTTCACTGAGCGGTGGTATCACCCCCATGATAGGGCGCCAGTCGACCATCGATAAACCCGATTCAGTCAACCGTGTCACGCCGCCCAATAAAATCATTCCCAAGATGGTGGCAGCACAAATTGCCAACCATCCCGCGATCCAACGTGCATTTTGTTGCGCATCGACTGTTGTCGCTGTCATGATCCCGCCCCCCTAGCTTGCTCATTCTAGCGAAAACCGCGCACAAAGTGCGTTGTAACGTAAACTGAAGGCCGTCGTAGGAGACCTTTTGTGCCACTCATCAGACTCAATCAAATCGAATTCAGCATCGGCACACAGATGCTATTGGACAAAGTTAGCCTGTCGCTAGAAAAAGGCGACCGCCTCGGTTTGCTGGGCCGTAATGGCGCTGGAAAGTCTACCTTGCTGCGTATCTTGTCTGGTGAATTGCTGCCAGAAGATGGCGAACGCTGGGTGGATCCCAATATTCAAGTCACTCGACTGGAACAGGCGCTACCCGACAATCTAGATCTCACAACCTATGAGTACGTGGCGACTGGACTGGCTGAGGTGGGAGCCTTGCTCAGTCGCTACCATTCGTTGGCCGCAGACGGTTCGGCCGATGCACTGAACCAACTCAGTGACATACAGGAACAACTTGAACATGCGGATGGATGGTCTCTAGACCAGCGTATTGCGCGAGTACTGGATCAGCTTGACCTCACCGCGACTGATCCACTGTCGGTCTTATCGGGGGGTTGGCGGCGGCGCGTCGCGCTGGCACGGGCACTCGTGAGCGAACCCGATGTGCTGCTGCTCGATGAGCCGACTAATCACCTCGATATCCCCTCGATCGACTGGTTAGAGCAACAGGTCCAACAATTTGGGGGCGCGATCGTCCTCATTACCCACGACCGCCGGTTTTTACAGAGAGCGTGCACCCATATCGGCGAACTCGACCGAGGTCACTTGGCGTTATGGGAGTGTGACTATGAGCGATTTCTGTTTCTGCGTGATCAACAGGCCGCCGCCGAACAGCGTGCGGATGCATTATTTGATAAAAAATTAGCACAAGAAGAAACCTGGATCAGACAGGGTATTAAAGCGCGCAGAACGCGTAATGAGGGACGAGTCAGAGCGCTAGAGAGCATGCGTGATGAACGCAGTCAGCGGAGAGCCGCTCAGGGTAAGGGACAATTTCGTCTTGAAGAAGCGGCACGCTCTGGCAAACGAGTTGTCGAATTGGAGCAGGTCTCATTCCGCTACGGGGAAGAGACGATTGTGGATAACTTCTCAACCATTATTCAGCGTGGTGATCGGATCGGTATTGTGGGTGGAAATGGCGTCGGTAAAAGTACGCTCATCAAACTGCTGCTGGGCGAACTGAGCCCCAACGAGGGTCAGGTTTCTTTGGGAACCAAACTGGAGGTCGCCTATTCGGATCAACTGCGAGGAGAACTCGATCCCGAAAAAGACCTCATTGACAACGTCTGTGGCGGTCAGCAATTCATCGAAATCAATGGCCAGCGCCGCCACGCCATCAGTTATCTCAGTGATTTCCTCTTTACCCCCGAGCGAATTCGTACCCCAGTGAAAGCGCTCTCGGGTGGTGAAATTAATCGTGCCATTCTCGCGCGGCTTTTTACCCGGGCGGCCAATCTTCTGGTGCTGGATGAGCCCACCAACGACCTTGATATCGAGACACTCGAGTTGCTCGAAGAAATCCTGCTTGATTTTAAAGGCACAGTGCTTCTGGTCAGTCACGACCGACACTTTATGGACAGAGTGGTCACCAGCCTATTAGTCATGCCTGGCGGCGGTAACATTGAGGACCAAGCAGGGAGTTATTCCGACTGGGAGGCCCGTGGTGGCCAGATTTCGGGGTCATCGCTGATCAAAAAATCACCGACCCAAGCCCCCTTAAGTGAGCCCGATGCTCAGGTCGCAGCTCAAAAATCTACCGGAACGGTATCGGGAAAACAGCGAAAACTCAGTTATCAGGAGCAACGGGAGCTGAAGGGACTGCCCGCCCAGATTGAGACGCTAGAGCAGCAGCACGCGGCCTTGCTCATCACCATTTCAGCGCCAGATTTTTATGACCAAACACCCGAGCAGGTTGCGATGACACTGACGACGGTCACCGAATCAGAGCAGGCGCTCGATCACGCGCTAGAAAGGCTGGTGACGCTGGAGGGTTAACGATGTCAGAGGACCGCTGACACGGCGTCAACTACACGATCCATATTTAGGGCGTTGAGCCCCGCAATATTGATGCGTGAAGAATCCAATAGGTAGACCGATTTTTCGGCACGGAGTCGCTGCGCCTGCTCGACGCTGAGGCCCAGAAAAGAGAACATGCCATGCTCCTCACCGATAAACGCAAAATCTCGATCTGTCTTGCTGATCAAGGCATCACAAAATTCACGTCGTAAGCCGTTTATTCGCTGACAGATTTGAGCCAGCTCGGTTTCCCACTGACCGCGTAAGGCTGGGGAAGACAGCACCCGGCCCGCTAGCAACGCGCCATGAGCAGGCGGCATAGAATAAACACGCCTCGCAGCAGAAACCGCCTGACTCGCCATCGCCTCAGCGGCACGCGCGTCGCCACCCAGAAACATCACTGCACCTGCCCGCTCGCGGTAAAGGCCAATATTCTTTGATGAGGACACCGCGATAATCATCTCGGGCACATGATCGATTAAACAGCGCAGTCCGGTTGCATCTTCGTTGAGCCCCGCGCCCATCCCTTGATAGGCAAAATCGATCATCGGCACTAATGCACGTTCAACCATAAAAGTAGCTAGGGCTTGCCATTGCTCTGAGTTTGGGTCGACCCCACTCGGGTTGTGACAACAGCCATGCAGTAACACAACGTCTCCAGGCGAGGCGGCCTCAAGATCCTCCAGCATAGCGGCAAAGTCGAGTCCTCTGATGGCAGGCGAATAATAGCGGTAGCTTTTCAACTGCAACCCAACCGAACCCATCAACGGAATATGCACTGGCCAAGTCGGATCGCTGACCCAAACCGTGGCACCGGGCGCCGCAGCGAAGATAACCTCCGCACCCAATCGTACGGCCCCACAACCACCGGGGGTCTGTATTGCTGTGAGTCGATCCGACAGTGTTGCACCCCGTTCCGTTCCCACCACCAAAGATTGCACACCCTGAAGATAGGCTGCATCACCCTGAGGTGGCATATAGACTTTGGTCATCTCTTCTTGCACGAGGTCTTGCTGCGCCTGCTGCACTGCCTCAAAAACCGGACAAAGGCCTGTCTCATCCATATAGACTCCTAGGGTGAGGTCGACTTTATCGGGATTGCTATCCGCGCGGCATGCAGCCGCCAAGCCGAGAATGGAATCAGGTGGAAGCACAGCAAGAGAATCAAACATAGGCAAGGCTCGGAACATAAGACAATAACAGGGAGCGAATTATGCGGGACTAGCCGACAAAGCGACAAGCCCTGTTATCCTTCACTCTCCTCTACCTTCACCCTCAGCTGCGCTATGACAAAACCCTCTGCCCCTATCCGTGATGAGTTGTTCGCAGAACCGCTAACGCAAACTGGCCTGTTCACCTTTAATGAGGCAGTCGCGGGCGTATTTCCCGACATGATCAATCGATCCGTACCCGGGTATGCGACGGTCATAGCAATGACCGGCGTGCTAGCGGCGCAACATGCCCGTCCCGATTCAGCTATTTATGACCTCGGATGCTCATGGGGCGCCTCTTTGTTATCCGTGGCACGCAAAATCGACCATCCCTCTTGCCAACTGATTGGCATCGACAATTCAGAAGCCATGGTCAAGAGGGCTCGCCTGAACCTGCAGGAGCAACTCGGCGATCACCGAGTGTTGTTGCAGGAAGGCGATATCATGGACATGCAACTACACAACGCCAGTGTGGTGATTCTGAACTACACCTTGCAGTTCATCCCGATAAAACAACGCGAAACCCTCCTCAAGCGAATTCGCAGTGCCATGCAACCGGGTGACGTTCTCATTTTATCTGAGAAACTCACGTTACCCGATCCACAATTGAACGATTACCTCATTGACCTGCATCACAACTTTAAACGGCAGCAGGGCTACAGCGATCTCGAAATAGCACAAAAGCGACAAGCGCTTGAGGATGTGCTGATTCCCGAGACACGTCAGCAACATGTCGAACGATTACGCCAAGTGGGTTTTAGCCGCTGCGATATTTGGTTTCAGTGCCTCAATTTTGCCTCGCTCATTGCCATCGCATGACACTCCCTCCTGAATTAGTTGCTGACTGGGAGCAACTCAATGCTCGCTGGCAAAAAACACCGCTCCAACCTTGGTTAACACTGCTACCCGAGCAACTCAAATCGGGATTGTCGCCGCAGCGTTTCGGTGACTTACCGAGATGGCGGGAGGCACTGTTAAGCCTACCGGCACTTCCCAAAGGGTGGGTACAACTCACCTCAGCTCGAGTCGGGCTGTCGGGTGAGGCGACCGCGTCAACGCTCGCCACTCTTCGGGTCGCCTTAATGGGTCTGCATCCTTGGCGGAAAGGCCCTTTTGAGCTGTGTGGACTGCACGTGGACACAGAATGGCGATCAGACTGGAAATGGAATCGCCTTGAACCTGCATTGGAATCGCTCGCCGGCAAGCGAGTGCTTGATGTCGGTTGCGGCAATGGCTATCACTGTTGGCGGATGCTCGGAGCGGGGGCGGCGGAAGTCATTGGCATTGACCCAACGCCGCTCTTCATTCTTCAATTCAAGGCCCTACAACACTATTTGCAGCAAGACCCTATTCATGTCCTGCCGCTGACGCTGGAAGACATGCCCCAGGACTTACCCGCCTTTGACACCGTCTTTTCAATGGGGGTGCTCTATCACCGGCGGGACCCCCTCGCCCACCTCACTAGCCTAAAGCGCAAGCTCGCACCGGGAGGACAACTGCTCCTCGAAACATTGGTCGTCGAGGGTGATCACACCACTGTGCTGGAACCCACTGGGCGCTACGCCCGTATGGGTAACGTGTGGCACTTGCCCAGTCCAACCCTTGCGCGTGATTGGATGACCGAGGTCGGTCTGATCGACGCCACAGTGATCGATGTCGGCCCGACTTCAGTAGAGGAGCAGCGCAGTACACAGTGGATGACGTTTCACTCGTTGTCTGACTTTTTAGACCCGCAAGACCATCGGCTGACTGTGGAGGGTTACCCCGCACCCAGACGCGCTATTCTCACAGCAAGAGCGCCAGGATAAAGGGGCCTAGTGAAGTTGCCGACCGTCCGCTGCGCCATCAAAAACAATATCAAACACATCCCTGAAATGGCGCACAAAATGCACTTTAATCCCTGCAGATAAGTACGCCGGCAGCGCTTCATAATCGCCTTTATTGCCAAAAGGCAAAATGACTTCGGCCATGCGGGCGCGGCGCGCGGCGATGACTTTCTCTCGGATTCCACCGACTGGCAGCACCTGACCGGTCAGGGTCAGCTCACCCGTCATCGCAAGTGGGCGTCGAATACGATCGCCGCGCGCCAGTGAAACCAGCGCCGTTGCCATCGTGACACCTGCACTGGGCCCATCTTTTGGCGTTGCGCCCTCTGGAACATGCAAGTGAACCATCGAGAGATCAAAAAAATCGGGCTCGCAACCCAGTTCACGCAGATGAGCCACGACGTAGCTATAGGCAATTTCGGCGCTTTCTTTCATCACGTCACCCAACTGCCCGGTCAGCTTAAAGCCTCGATT
>CAJQKG010000091.1 GCA_905478845.1 uncultured Luminiphilus sp. | reverse complement strand
GGTCGATAGTCTTCGACGGGCTGTCCGAGCAGACGCAATGCCACGGCGGTCACTGCGGCGCTGGCGAGCATCCCCCCCCACCAAGGCAGGCCAAAACTGATAGGCAGGGTGCCAAATAGCAGTGCAGCGGCACCGGCTAACAGCGCATAGGGGAGTTGCGTCCGCACATGTTCAATGTGATCACACCCCGCCGATAGTGAAGACAACACAGTGGTGTCAGAGATCGGCGAGCAGTGGTCACCCCATACGGCGCCGGCGAGCACACCCGATATCGAGGCGTGGAGTAAGTAGTGATAGTGGGGGTCGGTCAATCCATGATTACCCATAATGGCCCAGGTTAGGGGCAGCACGAGCGGTAGTAAAATGCCCATGGCCCCCCAACTACTCCCGGTTGAAAAAGCGGTGAAAGCGGCGAGCACAAACACCGTGGCGGGCAGCGCCTCTGCGGGCAAACTGTCCCCAAAACTGGCAATGAGAAAGGCAGCGGTATGGAGCTCCTGGCTGATTTCTGACATAGACCAGGCCAGCACTAAAATAATCATGGCAAGAAACGTAAACCGCGCCCCCGATACCCAGGCATCTACAATTTCATCCAGCGTGAGTAATCGCTGTGCTGCTGTCATTAACACAGCGGTGAATGCTGAAAGTAGGGAGGCCCACATTAATGCGCGATACGAGTTGGCTGACCCGACAATATCGGCAATCGAATCACCCTCGCCCGTAATATAGAGTCCGGCCAAGATACCGATGACCATGACGGCGACAGGGACCAGTGCATTGGCGGCTCGCGGCGGCATACCCGGTTTCATTGCTAAAGCGGCCTCGTCATCTTGGCCCACTTTCAATTTTACCGGTGGTGCGGTGATGCCAGTTGAGCGTGCGCGACGCTCTGCGGTGAGCATGGGGCCGAATTCACGACCCGTGGTGATTACCAATACGACCAATAAAATGGCCATAAAAGGATAGAAGCTATATAAAACAGAATTGAGAAACAGACTATAGGCGCTGGTATTGATGCCTTCTAAGGGCGCAATGGCGTCACCGATTAAGCTGACTTGATAACCGATCCAGGTGGTGACCAACGCAACAGTCGCAATGGGTGCGGCGGTGGAGTCGACCAAGTACGCTAGCTTCTCGCGTGAAATGCGCAGTCGATCGGTGATAGACCGACTGGTATTGCCGACGACTAAGGTGTTGGAGTAGTCATCGAAGAAGATGAGTAGGCCCAATGACCAGACGGCTAATTGACCGCGCTTGGCGCTATTAGCCCCTTTAATAATGAGCTCAACGATGCCGCGCATGCCTCCGTTTCGTGAAATCACGCCCACCATGCCCGCAATCATAAAGGTGAACAGCATGATCGTAACGTGATCACGATTGGCCACCGCGTTGACCACATAGACTTCGAAGCTGCTGAACAGCCCATAAAAAAATCCTTCGAAGGTCATGCCCTCGAGTGCCCACGCCCCGAGCCAAATACCCAGCATCAAAGCGGGCAGCACACTCCGCAATAGCAGCGCCATGCCAATGGCCACCAGCGGCGGAAGAATAGAAATCCAAGCGGCGATGACCGGTACTTCTGTGGCGGCCAGCACCTGATCATTGGAGAGGAGTTCAAGAGTAACGTTGCCTCGATCTGATATCACGACGCCAGAAAAAACCATCGTCTGACCTGGCTCATCGGGCTCGTATTGCTGTTGATCAATGCGAAGAAAAACCGGTTGGTCGCTTGCTGCATCCAACTCGGCGGTGACGTGGTAGTGAATACCACCGAGAAAGACCTGTGGGGCCTTAATTTCCGCAGCCGTCAGATGAGTGCTGGTGACGAGGCACAGTAGTGCGCTAATCCACCACAGTCCGCTACCAATCCGTCCAAGACAGTCTCGCATTCACATCCCTCTTTTTAGACCGGCCGATTATTACAGTAATCTGGCATGATGTGTTGATTGTTCCCTGAGGTCCCTTGTGATCGGACAACACTAAGCCACCACACAACTGAACTGGGGGGCAGGCAAGAGGAGTCTTGGTGCGGGAGGCATAGTAGAGAACTCATAGCGGACAAGTCATAGTGGAGAGGTCATAGTGGAGAGGTCATGCTAGAGGTGGTTTTGCTGTTTGGTGCGGGTGTGCTTGGCGGCATGATGAATGCGATTGCGGGGGGAGGCAGCTTTATTACTTTTCCAGCATTGATTGCGGCAGGTGTCCCACCGATTAGTGCCAATGCAACGAATACCTATGCCTCCTGCGCGGGTTATATCAGCGGTGCGCTGGGCTTCCGCCGCGAGCTGTGGGCGTATCGAAAATTGCTACCAAGAGTGATGTTGTCGAGTCTCTTGGGTGGTGCGCTAGGTGCGTGGTTACTCATTCAAACGTCGCCGCTGGCCTTTGCTTTGGCGGTGCCGTGGCTTTTATTATTTGCCACTGTGTTACTGATCTATGGCCCTCGTCTGCAAGCCGCGTTACGCGACTGGTTTGGCCACTCCGCCAAGGCCTCGGCGCTCGGCATGCTGGCGTTCGCCGCCGCGTTAATAATGATCGCGACCTATGGGGGATTCTTTAATGCTGGTCTGGGCATCATCTTGCTGGGATTCCTGACGCTGGCGGGCTATACCGACGTCCATGTGATGAACGGCATCAAGTTGTTGGTATCCGCAGTGGTCGCCCTAATTGCAATAACGATTTTTGCCTCTGAGCACCTCATTGCCTGGGCTCAGGGCAGTGTCGTATTGGTGGGGACGCTTTTGGGGGGCTATGCTGCGGCGATGACGTCAAAGTGGGTTAATCCGATCTGGATCCGGCGATTGATGATTTTGATTGCTGGTGCAACAACGGCTTATTTTTTCGCCGCCTCAATGGGTTGATATCACCTATGTCGGTCTTGCCTGTCGCGTGAACGCCACGGCGGCCAAGGCGCCCACGATAGAAAAGACGAGTAACAGTACAAACAGGTGTTGGAACCCAAGTAACCCTGGATTTTGGTCAATCAGGTACCCCGCGACCGCGGCCACATACACGTCGGGCGTATAGCCAATCACTGAGACTAACCCCACTGCAGTTCCCGTGACAGCGAGGGGTATTTGTCCCTCCTCGAGCAGACCAAAATACAGCCCTCGCAGACCAAAAATCGCGACGCCCGTGACCAAGGTGTTTAGGAGGATCATCGATAGGCTGCCCAGCGCCTGCCCGGTAAAGGCGAATAGTGAGTGACTGATGATCAGTAGTACAAAACAGACCAGTGCCATGCGTGAAATACCAAAACGATCACCGAGCAAGCCCAGTGCAAGTGCCGCAATAGGACGAGTCCAGGCCCCGGCGGTGACAATTTGAGCCGCATCGATCTCGTCAAGCCCATGGCCGCGCACGGCAAATAAAGCATATTGATCGAAGGCTTTGTAACTTGAATAGGCACACACCAAGACAGTGGCTTGGAGCCAGACGACTTTGAGCTTAATCACCGCGCGGAATTGGGTCAGCATGGTTGCCCATCCGCTGTCGTGCTCTGTTTCGGTCTCAATGGCAATGCCGCGCAACGTAAACCACACCATCACACCCACCGCAGCGGTCGCAAAGGTGTATCCGTAGATCACTTGTCTCAGTATCGCGCCTTTCTCGGCCAGACTCGCGCTGTCGTAACCCAGGGGAAAGGCGCTGGCAAAGGCGAACACGCCCAGCGAGGCTAAAACGGCGGCGAGCAAACCGCGACCACCATCGAGTAAGCCGTAGGCGAGGCCTTGTTGATGGTTGCCGCCCCAGCTGCGTGTCACCTTAATCAAGGCCGCCCAGAACAGCAGAATATTCGTCAGACCAAAAAATCCCCAAACTAACATCACGCCAATGACATCAGGAAAGGTGGCCAAATAAAGCCCCCCTAATGCGGTTGCTCCCAACGAGCCCGCTAGGAGTTTCCGGGGTTCAAAACGATCCGCTAATGGCCCACCAAAAAAGTAGGCGACCATGGCGATCACACCGTAAGCACTCTGTGCGACACCGAGTTCGGTCGCGGTGAGATCGAATACCTCAAGAAAAGTGGGG
>CAJQKG010000090.1 GCA_905478845.1 uncultured Luminiphilus sp. | reverse complement strand
AGCGCCTGTTCGATCCAGTCGACGTCTTTTTCATCGAGCTGTTGCACGGCAAGTTCCAGGCGGCCACCACAAGGCAACCCCCATTTTTCGTTGTCTTCTGCGGAGACCCCATACTCAGTGACATGAACTTTGGGGCCATCGAATTCGCCGGCCAGAAGGCGTGCAATGAGGTCTTCCTCAACACAGCCCCCCGATACGCTGCCTGTTTGCGAACCATCGGGTTTAAAGGCGACCAGTGATCCCACAGGCCGTGGCGAGGATCCGATGGTCTTAGTAATCGTGATCAACCAGGGTTTTTGCTGGGATTGAAGCGCTTCAAGCAAGCAACTGAGAATACTTTGGTCTGTTGAATTCATGCTGCGAGTCTATCTCAATGCGGTGGAAGTCATGACGTGGTGCGCCCTGTTACGAGAGGTGGTGCTGGCGACGCCGCGCCAATTGTAACGGGAAATCGCAGCGGGCAAAGCTGTCGCGTTAGACCGCCATTGTAGGCGACATGAATCCATACAGGGCACAGATAAGCCAATCTACAGCTAGCCGACAGGATCAAAGGGGCATGAAAGTATTGGCATAACCGCTGTCTATCGCGCATCATATGCCCCCTTTTTTTCAAATAACGATCACAGGTAGCTCATCATGCCCCATCCCGTCTATATCTATGACGCCGTTCGTACGCCTCGCAGTAAAGGAAAATCCACTGGCACGCTTCATGAGGTCAAACCGATCGATTTGGCGGCGGGTTTGTTGGTCGAGTTGCAGCGCCGGCACGACCTAGACACCAGCTATGTTGACGATGTGGTGATGGGCTGCGTGTCACCCATCGGTGAGCAGGGTTCGGATGTGGCCAAAATGGTCGTGCAGAACGCCCAGTGGGATGAATCGGTCCCCGGTGTTCAGCTAGATCGCTTCTGTGCCTCCGGTTTAGAAGCAGTGAATATTGCTGCACAAAAGATCGCATCAGGTTGGGAGGATTTGGTGGTGGCGGGTGGCGTCGAGTCGATGTCTCGTGTCCCCATGGGATCTAACGGTGGCGCGATGGCGAGCGACCCTGAATTTGCCGTTAAATCAGGTTTTGTCCCCCAAGGTATTGGCGCCGATACGATCGCCACGCTGGCGGGATGGTCGCGAGCGGATGTCGATGAATACGCCGTGCTCTCGCAACAACGTGCCGCGCATGCGCGGGATAATGGTTGGTTCGACGGTTCTGTCGTCCCGGTAAAAGACAGCAGTGGCGTGACCATTCTCGAGCGCGACGATTTTATCAAGCCGAACACCACGGTCGAAGGGTTAGCGGGCCTTAAACCGTCTTTCGAAGTACCCGGCGGTATGGGTTTCGACGACATCATCTTGGCGAAATACAACACGTTGGACAAAATTGATCACGTCCATACCCCTGGCAATTCATCCGGCATTGTTGATGGTGCTAGCGCGGTGATGGTCGGTAGTGAAAAGGCCGGTAAGGATCTGGGTTTAAAACCGCGCGGTCGTATTGTGGCAACCGCGGTACTGTCGACCGATCCCATCATCATGCTGACCGGACCCGGTCCGGCCGCCAAGAAATGCCTCGATAAAGCGGGCATGACGGCAGCAGACATTGATCTGTGGGAGATCAACGAAGCCTTTGCGTCTGTGGTGCTGCGTTATATGCAAGATCTAGATCTCAACATAGAAACCACCAATGTGAACGGTGGGTCTATTGCGATGGGACACCCCTTAGGCGCAACCGGCGGTTGTTTGGTGAGTACGGTGCTGGACGAGCTCGAGCGGCGTAATGCTAAACGCGCCATGTTGTCACTCTGTGTGGGTGGTGGCATGGGTATTTCTACGATCATTGAACGAGTCTAAAACGGCACAGTCAGAGGGATTAAAAGCAACATGAGTGGATTTAATTACGAAAAAGACGTCAATGGCGTTGTCACGGTCACGATGGATATGGAAGGGCCCGTGAACTCAATGTCGGCTGCGTTCTTACCCTTGTTGAGAGAAACGATTGAAAAACTAGAATCCGAATCGGATTTAACGGGTGTGGTGCTGACGTCGGCCAAAAGGACCTTTTTTGCCGGCGGTGACCTCAATTCACTCAATCAGGTGACACCGGAAACAGCGGAAACTTTTTTCAACGAGGCGCAGGCGATTAAGGCGGACATGCGTCGGTTGGAAAAACTGGGCAAGCCCGTTGTGGCGGCCATTAACGGCGCCGCACTAGGGGGTGGATTTGAGCTGGCGCTATCTTGCCATTATCGCATCGCTTGGGACAACAAATCAGTGCAGCTAGGCTTTCCGGAGGTCACGCTGGGATTATTGCCTGGCGGCGGCGGTGTGGTGAAGACCATTTATTTAATGGGATTAATGGCGGCCAACGAATACCTCATTGAGGGAAAGCGCATCGTGCCCGCTAAAGCCAAGGAAGCGGGCTTTATTCACGAAGCCGTTGAGAGTCTCGACGACCTAGTGCCGCGCGCTAAAGCGTGGATTGCCGAAAATCATGACAACGAAGCCGCCTGCACGCAACCTTGGGACACCAAGGGCTACAAGATCCCCGGTGGTAACGCCAACCATCCCGCAGTCGCCCCTATGCTCCCGGTCGCTTCCGCCATGATTGCCCAGAAAACACGGGGGCTATTGCCTGCGCCGGTCAAAATTTTGGATGTGGCAGTGTCTGCCATGCGGGTCGACTTTGAGACCGCGATGCGGATTGAGAGCCGGGGTTTAACCGAGTTGGCACTGACACCGGTGGCGAAGAACATGATCAACACGTTCTTCTTCAATCTCAATCAGATCAACGGGGGCGCCTCTCGTCCAAAAGATATTGAGCCGCAAACGACAAAAAAGGTGGGTGTGCTCGGCGCTGGCATGATGGGTCAGGGTATCGCTTATGTTTCTGCAATGGCGGGTATCGAGGTCGTGCTCAAAGACGTCTCCCAAGAGGCGGCTGACAAAGGCAAGGCCTACACGGAAGGCTTATTGCAAAAACGCATTAGCCGCGGCCGACTGTCCGAAGAAAAGGCCAGCCAGATATTGGCGCTGATTACACCGACGGCAGATAAGAATGATCTGCAGGGCTGCGATCTCATTATCGAGGCGGTGTTTGAAAATATGGCGCTCAAGCACGAGATTACCCAGGAGCTCGAGCCCTGTTTGGCCGAAGGCGGCGTGTGGGGATCCAATACCTCAACGTTACCGATAAGCCAATTGGCGCAAGCCAGTGCCAATGCGGAGCATTTCATTGGCATCCATTTCTTCTCGCCCGTCGACAAAATGCCACTGGTCGAGATCATCATGGGTGAGCACACCAGCGATCTGGCGCTCGCTAAGGCCTTTGACTACACCAAGCAGATCCGTAAGACCCCGATTGTCGTGAATGACTCACTGGGCTTCTTTACCTCGCGGACTTTTGGTACCTATCTCGACGAAGGGGTGCGCCTATTGACTGAAGGCATCCACCCAATACAGATCGATAATCTGGGCAAGGCCATTGGCATGCCCGTTGGGCCACTTGCTGTTTACGACGAAGTGAGTCTGGAGCTGTCTCGAAAGGCGTGGGCGACCTGGTCAGAGATGGGCGTACTGGATAACTGGGGTGATGGCACGATCACCCGTGATGTCATCGACACCATGGTGGGCGACCACAGTCGCGGCGGTCGTCATCACGGTGGTGGGTTTTATGAATACGCAGAGGATGGCAGCAAAACAATCTGGCCCGGTCTGATGGATCTTTACTACAACGCCGATGCTGCAGTGGTAGAGAATGACATCAAGGACCGACTGCTTTTTCGGCAGGTTATCGAGGCCTTAAAATGCCTAGAGACTGGCGTACTGCGCAGCGTCGCCGATGGCAATATTGGCTCGATTATGGGCATCGGCGCGCCAGCTTGGACCGGTGGCCTGATTCAGTTCGTCAATACTTACGGTCTTGCCGCCTTCAGCGATCGCTGTGAGACGCTAGCGAGCCACTATGGTGAGCGATTCAATCCGCCTGCAATCGTCGCGCAGAAAATCGCGGCGGGCGAGGCTTTTAGCTAAATCGTCCCTGGTTGAAGCGGCCGTAATTGATCAGTGCGCCGACGAGCAGGGTTATCTGCCTGTCGGGTGCACTGCTTCAATGCTGACGAGCGCTTCGATGTCCGTGTTCGCGCCCACTCCACGATAAAACCTGACGAGCCGTGATATGCCATCGCCGAGCTGAAAGCGGCTGAGAGAGTCATTGAAGGCAGTTTGCTGAGTCGATTTATTTGGCGGGGGCCGTCAGGGGCTTCGTTGTTGCCATCGTCACCGCAATCGTCGGTGAATAAACAGAGGCCACTGTGGCTGGCACTATCTGCTCCCCCACCGGGAAACGCTATAGCATGACCTCAATCAATGACGGGCCTTTAGTCGCCATGGCTGCTGCGAATGCTTGGTCAAGTGCCTCTACCGTTTCGACGGTCGAGGCGTGTAGGCCCATGCCGCGAGCAATGTCGGCCCAGCTGAGATCGGGGTTGCTCAGATCGAGCAAGGACAAAGCGATGGGCCCCGGCGCTTCAACGCCAACCCGTGCGAGCTCAATGTTAAGAATCGCGTACGAGCGGTTATTCAATAGCAATACCGTGATATCCAACTGCTCTCTTACCATCGTCCAAAGCGCTTGAACGGTATACATTCCCGAGCCATCTGCCTCTAGCGCGATGACCGGTCTGTCTGGGCAGGCGATCGCCGCTCCCACAGCAAGCGGCAAGCCCTGACCAATCGCACCACCGGTCAAGGTGAGCCAATCGTGTGCCGCCGCATTAGCGGTGAGTAAAAAGGTGCCGAGGCTGTTAGTGGCGCCCTCGTCGCAGACAATAGCCTGTTCAGGTAGCCGATTAGCCACCACTTTGCCGAGCTCGGTCGCATCAATTTTGCCGTCAGTCAGAGGATGTGCGGCTTGTGCAGATGCCGTCACAGGTTGCGCCGGTGCATCCAGTAGGTCAGCCAGTCGTGTCAGTGCATCGAGTGCGTCGATACGAACATCGACCAGTGTGGAGAGATCGGCAGTATCCGGTGATAGCACGCTAGGCTTATCCGGATACGCAAAAAAAGAAACGGGTGCCTTGGCACCCACGAGCACGAGGGTGTCGAGCCCAGCGAGTTGCTCCACAGCCATCTCGCCAAAGTAGGCTAATCGTTCCGTCACAACCCGACCAATACCCCGTGCTTGTCGGGCAAAAAAAGTTTCAGTGACTAACCGGCAACCGGTGGCTGCAGCGATACGGCCGGCTTGGTAGAGCGCTTCGGCTCTCAGTGCGCGACCACCTAAAAATAGGGCGCTGTGTTGCGCGCCACGCAGCTGCTCTGCGACCGCCGCAATGGTCTCGTCACTGGCACGGGCTGTTGTGATACCGGGTAAGTGGGTGATGGGCGGCGCGATAGCGGTCCAGGCATGATCGGCGGGCACCACAAAAGTGCTGATGGAGCCCGGATAACTTTGACTGTCGGACAGCGCTTGAAGGCCGGTTTGTGCCAACGCCTCTGCATTGGGCGACACGCTAAAAGACTGTGATACGGGTGTGGCCATCCCGCGAATGTCGCTGGTCAATGGCGCATCGTGTTGTAGGTGATCGGTTGCATGGTCACCGACCATATTAAGAATGGGGGAATGCGCTCGCTGCGCGTTGTGCAGATTGGCAATGCCATTGGCAAACCCTGGGCCCAGGTGCAGCAGGGTGAGTGCGGGTTTGTCGGCCATGCGTCCGTAGCCATCTGCCGCTCCCGTTACGACACCTTCAAACAAACAGAGCACGGCCCGAATCTGCGGCTGCTTATCGAGGGCAGCGACTAACTGCATTTCCGATGTGCCAGGGTTGGCAAAACAGGCGTCTACACCGTGCTCTGCGAGGGCATTGATCAGTGATTCAGCACCATTCATAGATCAGTCCTTTGGTTCGTTGAGTGCGCGATGGACGCCGGGTGATGTGTCAATGCAAAGGTCAATCGGACACCGGTGAAGACACAGTATAACGCCGAGTTGGGGTGGCTCGGTTGCTCGCCTTGAACCCCGGCGCCCGCAGTCTTTCCTGCGCGAAGGCTTCCGCTTGATCGAGATAGTGCTCGGAGGCGGGGTCTGTCATGTGGCTACCGTATTGATGCGTGCCACGAATAATTTGCTCACCATCGGCGGTCCACTCAATAAGATAGTAGAGGCCATCGCCGGCGACGACAGTGCGATAGTCATCATCGCTCAGCTGCTCTGAGTACATCGCGCGTAAGGTGTCAGGACCACCCGACGCAGCCCAAGTTCGTCCGTCGCGTCCATGTCGTTGTATCTCGCCCCACTGAGGATCGAGCCGCCCCGATATTGCTGTGACCGATGCCATGCACTTAACCAGTGTGTCTCTAGCAGGGGGAAGGGGTTCTTTTGAACGCTCGATTAACCACTCCTCCAACAAGACACACACGCCGAGCGCTGCCTGTCGATTGTCTTTGTCGGTATGAAGATTCCAAGACGCTAACAGGGTCAGCGCTTTGGTTTGTTCGGGGCCGTCAGGTTCGAGAGCGGTCACCTCACTCAGGTATTGATAGCCGCGATAGCGAGGTGAATAGGCATTGTCGTGTTTGATTGCCGAAAAAGCGTCAAACGTGATCGCCGTGTTAGCGTTGAGCAGCTCTAATCCTCGTACCGCGCGATTGGTCATTCGTGTGGGCCAGCCGCTTTCTTTGGGATAATCGGCGAGGATCGGGTTGCTGCCCTCTGAGCTGATGTGAAAAGGGGATTGATTGGCACTGTGGACATAACCTGATGCGGGGTTCGTCACACTCGGTAAGGCCGTCGGGGGCAAATAGGATTGCCAAATCAAGTCGCTGCGATCACCGGGGAGATATTGGTCCCACTGCCACCCCTCGTCGCGGTCCGGCATCATGGCATTGTGTACAAAGTGGATGACGCCGTCTTCATTGGCGTAAACAAAATTAAAACTGGCGATGTACTGCAGTGCCATCGCGGCTTGCCACTCTTCGAAAGAGGTCGCTTCGCTCATGGCTAACCATTGCTCTACCTGTCGAATCTCGCCCATCCCCGCGTAGCGTACCGCGTAGGTGCCGTGTTCGGTCTTCATCACGGGTCCGTGAATAGAGCGATATCCGTCTTCGTGAACCGTCCACGGGAACCACCCCCACAAGCGCACTTTAATCGGGATATCAAAGTGCTCTAGCTCGTGCCACTCGTCGTCCAGCCGATACTGGTTGTTATGTTGCGGATTCATCTCGAGTGCGTAAATATCGACGAGATCAGGCTGATTGACCGTAACACCCCAGCCGTGGTGCTGGTTAAACCCGACGCCTAGCGCGGGTGAGCCGATAAACAGGCCTCCCATTACGTTGAGCCCCTCGCCACTTTGTAAATGCACCTCGTACCAAGAGACTGGGCCGGTGAGGGGTTGATGCGAATTGATCATTAACAGCGTGGAGCCGTCTCGTGTGCGGCTGGGTGCGATGGCGGTGGCATTGGAGCCGAGTGTGATCGCTGTGTTGGGCAAGTGCGGTGGTTGGCTGACCTCAAATTGCCGCGTATCGGCGCGCAGTGCGGTAATGGGTTGCTCAAAACCATAAAAGAGAAGATGCCGGAACATGTGTGCGGCAATCACGTCCTGTGGGGTCACCGGCAAGATGTCCAGTGTCACCCGTTCCGGATGTGCTGCCGCAAAAACATTAAAACCCTCCGCAAAAGCGTCCAGGTAGCGTTTTGTATCGGCTGTGAGCTGGGTTTCGTAATCGCGCTCAATGGTGTTCCAGAAAGCTAACCACTGTACTAAGTAATCGGTGGCGGCGGCGTCTTTACCAAAAAAGCGAGCCGCTTGTCCGCGATAATAGGGGAGTGTTTCCTCAAGAATCTCCCAGCCGTCCTCAGCTTGGGCATACGCGAGGCCAAATGCCATATCGGCATTGGTGTCGCCGTAAATATGCGGGACGCCAAGCGCGTCTCGCTCAATGGTCGCCTCCCAAGCACTGCTGTCCAAACTGAACAGCAGAGACGCTGTCGCGAATAAAAAGGCGCGCGCGCGGCAGCGGACAGGCAGCCGCACCGAAGGCGTTTGGATCAGGATTGGGGAGTCCAACAAGCGCATCATAGGCAGATGCTTATAGGTCTGACACGTAGGCAGCGATATTGTTGATGTCCTGATCGGTCATCGGCTTGGCGACCGGATACATCATCGCGGACTGCGCCCCGCGTTCTTCACCGGCCCGATAAGCGGTCAGTTTCGCCACAATATCGGTGGTCACTTGTCCGGCAAGCTGCGGTCCAATGCCGCCTTCGCCACGGCCACCGTGACAGGCAATACATTGGCCGTAGTATTTTTCGCCTAATGCGGCAGGCGTCGCGGCAGCTAGCGCGACCTGCTTGGCTTGCTCAACGTCGGCAATTCCCCCGCCGTTAGTGGCTTTCCAATCTTCATAACATTCGTCGATACATTGGTTACGATTGCCCGTCCAATCATCATCATTAGTGTTTGTGCCCACCCAAATGAGGCCGGAAATAATGACAATAAAAGCGGCGACTAGCCCGGTGGTGTTCATTGTGTAGTTCCTTTTTAACGCAGTATGACGAAGTGGGAGCCCGGTCACACCGGAGCCCTCCACCGGAAAGCGCGGAATGATAAAGCTTCTGCGTGCCAGATGACAGATGCTAATGCGCTGCACCGACTTTCCCGTCCCTGCGCTGGCGACCTCTTGACCGATTCATGATCGGGCAGATGACCTCGATGCCGGGACTCGGCATACTCTGCACTCTGTTGTATTGATGAATACCGACGTCTCCGGGAGACCGCACTATGTCAAACGCTTATCGTGGCACCATCAAGGTCCGTTTCGCTGATACCGATGCCAATGGGCATGCTTTTTTTGGCAATTATTTTGTTTTCGCAGACGAAGTGCTCGGTGATTACTGGGCGGAGCTGGGTTGGGATGTGTCGGATGTCGTCAATCAGGACTATCTCACCTTCACCGTCAATGCCAACATGGATTTCTTAGGCGAGAGCCTCGCGGGTGACACGTTGGAAGTCGAGGTCAAGTCTGAGCGGATTGGCAATTCGAGCGTTGTCATTGGATTTAGCATGCGCAATCTGCGCACGGATGAAACGACAGGGCGTGGGACCTTTACCTACGTCTTTGTTGATCGCACTACGCGCAAGAGTGCTTCGATGCCTGCCAGCTTCCGAGCAGCGCTCATTGAGCGGCATCCTGAGTTGGCGTGAGCCTACCTGAGCACTGGGGATCGGTCGGTTGGTTCCCGGTGACGAATCCATCACACTGGGCCACCGGCTAGTGCAGAAGAAAGAGACGCGCGTGGAGCAACGCAGCAAAAATACGCATCAAGGAAAAGGCTTGGTGTTGGTGCTACAAGATCTGTCCTCGGCGGCACCGTTTGAGTTGAGCGCTAAATCGAGTGATGAGGCCGCGCAAGACTATTGCTGGTCGGCGTTGGTGCTATCGGCGGCGTTTGGGTTTCGCGTGGTGCCGGGACAATCTTATTACCTTTACCTCGATTCCAGCGCGTGGAAACTCTCAATGATTTCTCCTGCCGAATGGGGTCATCGCATACCCGGTACGTTTGTGGGGAGCTGCGATTTGCGGGTCGATATGACCTGGTCACTGATCTTCGATGAATCGATCGTAGAGGGTTCTGCAGTTCATGATGCCTTACTGCAATACCTCACCGGCATCCGAGAGCAACTCTTACAGTCAGGTAGCTGGGAGGCGTTGCTGCGGCGAGGAGAGCGGCATCTCCCCTATCAGCAGCGCGTGCTGACGACCGCGCTGGCATCCTCTCTGAGGCAGTCTCTGGCGCTCAGCGGACAGTCAGGCGTTCCGCCAGGCGTCCCCGCTCTAGGACACGCCATGGAAGTTATGGGTGCTGCTGCCGTCTGAGCAGACCCACCATCACGGTATGGCTGTTACCGGGCACTCGCATTACACGAGGGGGGGGGCTTCAGGCAGTATCGGCAAACAGTTCCCTGCCAATGAGCATGCGGCGGACCTCTGAGGTGCCCGCGCCGATTTCATACAGCTTGGCATCTCTCAACAGTCGGCCGGTTGGGTAGTCGTTGATATAACCATTTCCACCGAGTAACTGAATAGCGTCAAGCGCAGATTGCGTCGCCGCCTCGGCCGTATAGAGAATCACCGCGGCGGCATCCTTGCGACTCTGCTCGCCACGATCTAGGGCACCGCAGACCGCATATAAATAAGCTCTGCTGGCTGAGCATCGCGCATACATATCGGCCAATTTTCCTTGAACCAACTGAAACTCGCCAATGGATTGTCCGAACTGCTCGCGCTCGTGGACGTAGGGCAGTACCACATCAAGGCACGCCTGCAGGATGCCAACAGGTCCTCCGGCCAGCACAGCACGCTCGTAGTCGAGGCCTGACATCAGCACTCGGACGCCCGCGCCGACCTCACCTAAGATCTGTGATGCTGGGACTCGGCAGTTTTCAAAGACTAATTCGCAGGTATTGGAGCCGCGCATCCCCAATTTGTCGAGTTTAGGCGATCGTGAAAATCCAGGTGTATCGCGCTCTACAATAAAAGCGGTGATGCCCTTGGAGCCTGCCTCAGGGTCAGTTTTTGCATAAATGACGTAGACATTGGCGTCAGGGCCATTCGTAATCCACATTTTATTGCCGTTGAGGATAAAGTCGTGACCCTGCCGCTCGGCTTTAAGCCGCATACTCACCACATCAGAGCCGGCATTGGGTTCTGACATTGCCAGCGCGCCAACCTGCTCGCCGCTGCACAACGCGGGCAAATACTGCTGTTTTTGCACCTCCGTACCATTGAGCCGAATCTGATTGAGGCATAGATTGGAGTGGGCCCCGTAAGAAAGTCCTACTGAAGCACTCGCGCGAGAAATCTCTTCCATGGCAATTGCATGGGCCAAATAATTCATGCCGCTGCCGCCGTATTCCTCGGGACATGTAATGCCCAGCAATCCTAGCGCACCCAACTTGGGCCACAAATCATTCGGAAAATCGTTGTTTCGATCGATCTCAGCCGCTCGGGGTGCAATCTCTTGCGCAGCAAATTGACTGAGCGTCTGTCTGAGTAAACCAATTTCTTCGTCGTGGCCGTACTGTAAAGTGGGGTAAGACAAGTTCATAGTTGAGGCGTCTCGTGGTTAAAGGCTGCTCGATCGAGCCCATCTGGTTCAGGGCCTGTTTTTAACACAATTGGATAGATTATGGGTGCCAATCTGTAGGCGCACGCGAGAATGAGATATGAGGCAATTACTAAAATTTGGTCACTCGATGACGGCCATCGTTTTTTTGGGTGCGATCGCCGTGCTGTGGGTACTGCATCAGCAGCTACCCGACCCTGAGCGCGCGTTGAGCCTCTATGCGGAAGCCCGACAAGCGATGGAACGCATTGCCGTCTTGTTGCTGTTACCGTCGCTCGTGTTATCACTGCTGTTTGGGTTGTTTTCGATGGCGATGGTGACTGGATTTCACAATGCACCTTGGGCGTGGGCTAAGTTTGTGACAACGGTTGTGATGTTGGAGGGGACTTTGCTGGGCATTCAGAGCCCGATTGTCAAAGAAGCGCGACGTGCTGAGGCTGCGCTCAATGACCCCACTCAATTGGCGCTGCTGGCGCAGAACCTGCCAGCAGAGCAATCCTCTTTGGTGGTGATTGGCGTGGTGGCTACCGCTAATGTGGCGTTGGGAGTCTGGCGGCCGCAGTTTCGATCTCGGTCTACAGCATCGTCCTGAACATTAGTGCCAGACGCTTCCCACGGCTCAAGTTTTCGAGAAACTCCTGTGGTTGGGCGTCTACCGTCAGAAAATTCGAGAAGCCTGCAAGGGCTTCAGCGTTGACGCCATCTAAATTTAAAAAGCCCATTCGCCAGTCTGAGAATTCTCTGGTTTCTGTTTCGCCACTGAACAATATGCGCACTTCTTTGTGGCGGGGATCTTGTTTAATCACTTCAAAGATGTGGTTCACTGCCCCTTGATTGCCTTCGAGCAGTTGGTAAAAAGATCCTTCCCGATAGAGCAGTAAACCCGTCACGTCGTGCTCAGTATTGGCGGTGCGTGCGACCCCCAGCAGCGCAACGAGATCTTCTTGAGTGAAGTGCTCAGTTTCTGTGCTGACGTAGCATAAATGGAATATGGCATTTTCGGCGCGTTGTGAGCCGCTATAATCGTCTTGAGAGTCTGCTTGGGCGGTATGATCTGACATGGAGCCCCTGTTGGTTGCGCAGTAGGTTGCGCGTTAGGTCGCCGCAACGCGGTGACTACTTCCGCGCAGGTTGCTTGCTACCGGGCCAATAGTCAAATAAAATTGACATATATATGGTAAAAAAGTTAGACACTTGGTTGCGGGGATCTGTCAAGCCACCCGCAGCGGGGCATAGACGAGATGGGGGAATACGATGAGTGAGTTAATTGACGAGGACGCGGCGGTAAATCTAACCACCCAGCAAGCGCTGGAAGGGAGGGCGTTAGCGCCCCGGTTTTATTGCACTGACTATCCGGCGATGGAGCAGATAGACGTGACGCCGGTTCGGGCGGAATGGGATCAGATGATGCGCGCTTTTGAGCTCGATACGAATCGAGGTCACTTCAAGCAAAACTATGATTATGACCCGGCGATTCTAGATGCTGATCCAGCGCTCAAAGACGAATTTTTGGATTTCTTAGTCTCCTCGATTACGGCTGAATATTCCGGTTGTGTGCTGTACCAAGAAATTGAAAAAAATGTGAGTAACCCTGAGATTTCCAAACTGATGCGCTACATGGCAAGAGACGAATCTCGCCATGCGGGTTTTATTAATAAAGCGTTGAATAAGCTGGGCGTCGCAGTCGATTTGGGCGTATTAAAGCGCGAGAAGGAATACACGTTCTTTAAGCCTAAGTTTATTTACTATGCTACCTATTTGTCCGAAAAAATTGGTTACGCCCGCTACATCACCATCTTTCGACATCTTGAGCGGCATCCCGAAAAGCGATTCCATCCGATCTTTAAATGGTTTCTTGAGTGGTGCAACGACGAGTTTTCCCACGGTGAAGCATTCGCTCTCATTATGAGATCGGATCCCAAGTTATTGCGGGGAATGAACAAGCTCTGGATTCGTTTCTTTTTGGTCGCGGTTTATTCGACGATGTATGTCAGGGATCACTCCCGACCAACGCTCTATGAGGCCTTTGGCATGGATGTCACAGAATTTGATTATCAAGTCTTTGACATCACAACCGAGATTTCACGACAGGTTTTTCCACTGACGCTCAATACCGACGATCCGCGTTTCCGCGCGGGGCTCGAGCGAATGCGGGAATTACAAATGGGTCGTGACGCGCTGGAAGGAAAGCGTGGTATTGCCGCCATGACCAAGCGGCTTGGGCTGGGCGCTTTGTTTGGTCTGACATTTGCCCGATTATATTTATTGCCCACCCAGCCCAATGCAATGCCTGAACAGGTGTGCATGCAACCGGCGTGGTGATCCCTGGGGTTGCCCCTCTAGTGGGCTGATCCCGCTCGGGGAGCAGGACTCTGCTCGTTGCCGCGTGGGGCTGTTCGCGCTGCCGGGTGTCTGTTATTTTTCGCTGAAAGGTCAGCCTAGAACGCCGACAAATGAATTGAGGTGGAGAGCAATATGTCTGTCGTAACGGTCGCAGAGCAGTCGGGTGTCGCACTGGTCACCCTGAATCGTCCCGAAGCCAATAATGCGCTGAATCGAGCGCTTTCCGAAGCGATTACTGAGACCTTCATAGCGCTCGCGAGCTCGCCGACGGTGCGCGCTATTGTCCTCACGGGGGCGGGCCGCAGTTTTTGCGCTGGCGTTGATTTAAAGGCTTTATCGGATGAACCAGAACTGCTCACGTCGGGCGTGGGGTTGGGCCCAGCCTCGCCGATCGTCGCCGCATTAGAACAATGCCCGCAACCTATCATCGGCGCGATCAATGGCGCAGCTGTTACGGGTGGTTTTGAGTTGGCTCTGGCGTGTGATTATTTGTTCGCGAGCACCGCTGCCCGCTTTGCCGATACGCATGCGCGAGTGGGTATTTTACCCGGATGGGGTTTATCTCAAAAATTGACTCGTATCATTGGCATCAACCGGGCCCGTGAAATGAGTTTTGCGGGTCACTTTATTGACGCACATCGTGCCGAGGCCTGGGGGCTGGTGAATCGCGTTTGCAGCCCAGAGACCCTTTTGGATGAGACGCTGGAAAGTGCAGCCCAAGTTGCCGATGGCGACCGCAAAGCGGTGGTCGCGTTGAAAGCGTTGATGAATGATGGTTCAAAACAAAGCTTGGGCGATGCGCTAGTGCTAGAGGGCGAGCGAGGTAATGCCTTCGCTAAAACCGTCGACTACGGCAAGATGGGTGAACGGCTGGCCGCACTGCGTAAGCGCGCGGCGAAATAAGCGTCCTACGTATTTCGGGCGCAGAGGCCGTTGACGCTGAGAGCGGCTTCGCCGGCCACTATTCGCCGGCCACTATTCGCCGGCCACTAAAGGGGAGCGGTAACGATGGTTTGGTTGATGGCAG
>CAJQKG010000089.1 GCA_905478845.1 uncultured Luminiphilus sp. | reverse complement strand
TCTGTGAGAGCGATTATTGCGGACCGTGCGGGTTGGATCTGGGTCGACAGCAGCAGCGCGGGTCGTTCGGAAGAAGTGCTGAATCATTTAAGAGAGGCACTGGGTAATTTACCGGTGGTACTACCAGAGACCCAAAAGGCGCCAGCACACGTCATGACGCAATGGTTGTTACACCAATCGCTACCTGAGTCAGTGGAGTTGGCTGATGAAGCTGATTTCATCGATCAGCGTGAGGAGGGGAGTTCGGTCAAGGTGCGCGGCGTTCCCCTCGATAGTGAGGAGGTGCTCGCACATCTTTCTTCAGGGCACCAAGTGGCGCGACTTGCCCTCGAATGGGGTAACCGGGTTGCCGCGGTGGTCGATAAAGACCTCTCTTTTCGCCGCCTCAAATTTACTGACGCGATTCGTGAGGCCAATGACGAGCTGATTGAGGATCCCTTGGCTCGAGCGGACGCCGATTTTTTGATTCTTTGCGAGATTTTAGAAGGCCTACAAACCGCAATGGTGAAGGCGTTTGGTGGGTTGGCTGAGTGAGCGATCTTATCGTCGGGCGTTATCGCCACTATAAAGGACAGACCTACTCGGTCATCGGCGTTGCTCAACACTCGGAAACCGGGGAGTCACTGGTCGTCTATCGGCCCGAATATGGGGCGCGAGGGCTCTGGGTTCGTCCTCTATCAATGTTCCAAGAGCAGGTGATCACGCAGGAAGGCAAAGTGCCGCGCTTTGATCTGATAGCGCCCTTGTCGGGGGACTAAGGCTGAGTCTTCCACAAGCGCGTCATCTCTATGTAGAGATAAGAGGCAGTCCAAGTGATCAAGACAAGGCCGGTTAGCGCTTCGACCCCTGCGAGTAAGCGCAATGGCCCGGTAGGCGTAATGTCGCCAAAACCAACGGTGGTGAAAGCGGCGTAGGAAAAGTAAACATAATCCGCAGCTGTGCCCGTAAACTCACCCTCCAATGTGCCGAATCCCAAGCGAATGGAGACGAGATAGGCTATAGCGAACAGCGACACCTCGATGGAATGAGCAATGAGTGCCATCAACACGCCATAGCCAAGCCGTAGGTGAGGATATCGACTGGCTAGCCATCCACCGTCATTGAGATGCCGCAGAAAAAAATAGTGCACAGAGGTAGACAATAAAATGGCCGCTAAAATAACCCCAAAGTTTCCGATGCTGACAATCATGACGTACTGACCTTATACCGAGATATCGTCTGTTTTGGCGTCTTCTCCGCTGGTGCTATATTGATTGGGAGGGCGGGTGCCACAACAGGGCTGTCTCAGCTTACACCGGGTGCGCCGTTCAGTGGCGAGCGTTTCTCAGGAAAAGAGGGATTCGTTTCAGCCAAAAATCAGTCATTAGAGGAGTGTTTAGTATGGTGTTGCGTGGGTTATTACTCTTTTTTCTGCTCTGCAGTGTGCCCTATGGGGTGGCGAGTGAGCAGGGTTCGCTGGCTGCAGGCCCGTCCCCTTTTGTTCTGATCGCCCGATTGCATGCGCTGCCCGATACTGCCGATACGGTAGTGGCATTATCACGAGCGGTCGATGCTCAGGTTGAGCGCGGGGAGCCGGGCATGTTGCTGCACACCTTTGATGCGGATCCCGAGGATGCATTGGGGTTTGTTTGGACCGAGGTGTATGCCGATAGCGACGCTTTACTATTCCATCTGAATAACGCCGATCTCGGTGCGTATCTGGAGGCTGTTTCACCGCATTTAGACAGCTTCACCATCGAGCTTTACGGTGCGGTGGCTGACGAGGCGGTTGCTGCGCTGCGAGCAACGGGCAACTCTGTGACGCACTACGCTAATGTGCTGGGCTATATTCGTGACCTATCGCCATGATGGTGACCCCTTGTCGAGGACGCTAACGTGACGAGCGCGCCAGAACCCGAGAGGCCAGCGTCTAAAATTGACTGGGGTGCGGTAACACACGCCGTCGCAGGGCTGTCCGCCGTCATTGTGGGGGGCTTAATGTACGTTGTACCGTGGGCTCAATCTGTCTTTTCTGTGCTCATGGTAGTGGCCGCCATTGCCGCTATCTATTTTTCTTGGAAGCATTCAGCCTGGGTAACGGGGCATTGGTTTGCCATGTTGCCGGTGATTGGGGTGGTGTTGGGTTACCTGGGTTGGCAGTGGGGTTTTTCTCTCGCCTACGTGACGCTGTGGCTCGCTTTCGTCCATTTTATTATTCGCGGGCTGCAAAGCCTGCGGGCCACCTAAAGTTTGCGGTGACAGGATGGATGTCGGCCAGCTAGGGTTTACTGATTCTTGAGGAGAAGTCTGCAATGAGTGAGATGGTTAACCAGTTCTATGACGCGATTCGCTCGGGTGATGTGCCCGCTCTTGACGCCTTGATCGATCCGGAATTCTGTTTAATTTGCCCGACACAGGACCATGTTTTGTCGGGCGTTTATCGCGGCAAGCATCGCTTTTTTGAAGAGGTGACCCCCCATGTTTTCGGTAGTGTGCAGTCAGACGACATCACATTCTGTGCTGCCCACGAAGTGATTGTTGATACGGGCGAGGTGGTCGTAGCAATGGCGCAAAATAGTGGCTTTTCCCGCGCAGAAACGCGCTACGACCAGCAGTACATCCATATTTTTAAAATTCGAGACGGCCGCATTGTCGCCTTGATAGAGGGCTTCGACACGGCGCTTGCCAACCGCGCCTTGTGGGGCAGTGCCGATAAATTGCCCCCCGATGAGGCGGCCCATTTATCCAACCTTCAGTGCTTCATGGATGCCTAGCGGTGTTCGTCGGCGCCAAACGCAAGGCACCTTGGACTGAACTCGAGGCGTCTTGAGCCTAGCCAGAAACAGTTGATTCATCGAGGCTCTGAGTGTGAACACGAATCTGCTCTAACGCATCGATCATCCACTCTCCTGCAGGGAGGGTGTCACCCTCACAGCTCATCAGATAAGGTTTTCCGGTGAATGAGCTGCTGCTTGCTAACTGCGTAATGAATTCGTCAGCCGAATCGATGTGTTTTCCTGCTCTCGCATATTTAAGCTCCAAGTGCGCCGCCGCTTCTTCGGCCGTGTGCTGACGCCCATTGCGATTGAAATCACAGTGACTTGCGGCAATGGCATCGATCAGTAGGCGTACCTCATGCTCTGTGGTGTCAGCACCTTTTACGCTAAGGCTCTTCAGCATGAGTAAGCTTATGATAAGTGTCGCTACGAACCGCTTTACGGTCATGAACCATCACTCAGTAGTGTCGCTATGAGTGGGTTGTGATCTGACGTCGTGAATTTATGGGTTGTGGTGTGCCCCCACGTTAGGTCGCGGACATAGAGGTGGTCCAATGGTCTTCCCAATACGGTGATCCGATGGTCGGGATCAAACGGCACGGCCACTAATCCCATCGCGGAGGTGAAGTGCTGCAGCACTTGCTGCCTGCCGGGGCTCCACGTATTCAGGTCTCCACCAAAAATAACGGGTCCCTCGTGCTCGGCGATCAGCGTCGTCAGTGCGGCGAGTTGGTTTTGGTAATCACTCACGCCGAAGGTGAAGTTGATGGCATGTAAATTGATGGCTAACAATTTTTCCTGACGATCAGCGAGTGGGTACAGGGTGACGCTGGTTGCTTTAGGCGTGCGCAACCAGGGTTCTAGCGAGAGCAAGCGGCAGTGGACTAGGTGTGACGTTCTGGCTAGGGTGAGGACGCCTGTCGGTGTCTCGTTTTGTACGTAGCCGGGAACAAAAGCTGGGACAAAGGCTTGATCTGCGAGGCTGGGCAGTTGGCGACTTGGTACCGCCTCTTGTACAAAAATGAGGTGTGCGGTGTCGGCCAGCTCGCCGAAGTCATCCAGTACGGCTGGCTGCTGGACTTTGTGTACATTCCAGCTGAACACGTTAAGGGGAAATGCTAGGCCTCCCGCCGTCGCCTCTCGTCTAGCGGCGCGCAACGCTGTGTCGCACTGTCTGGCGTTGTCAGCCGAGACAATCTGCGGGACCGACGCCGCAGCCAACGCACTGCTCGTACTCAACATCACCGCCAATCTCAGCAGCCAACACTGCAGTGGATAACGAATACTGAGCGTAAAGGACGTTAGTGTAATGACAACATCTCGTTTGATTAGGGCAGCTGCTGCGTGCCGCGCACCACTAATTCGTGTCGCGCGATTGTCCATGTGTCTTGGGTTTGGACGAAATCGGTTAAGTAGGTCGCCCACAGCGTAAAAGTCCCGCCAGCGGGCGTCTTGAGAAAATGGAGTGCTTGGACATCGGTTCGCGCTGACGCGCGATCCCCCGTTACAGTCGCCAGCGGTGGGCTGAGCAGATGTTGGGTTCCTGAAAAGGCCTCGAGTTGATCCTTGACGGAGGCAACCCACTTATCGGCACCGTGAACGGTTGACTCCCCAAAACCCACAATCTCAACATCATCGGCGAAGCAGTTGCGGTAGGCAGTCATATCGTTATCGTCTACGGCGGCTGCATAAGCCAGCATCAGGTCCTGAATACGTTGACGGTCATCGGTTGCGGTCATAGTCAATTTCTCCCTCAGGGTCACAGATTGCCCGCAATATAGTCATCAATGCGCTCATGGTAGCGGCTAATGCGCTTCTCTTGGCCCGATAAGTAGGCGCCTGTGAATCCTCTGGAGCGCATGCCGCGCTGTTGGGTCACCAGCACGGCGACGTCATCTTCAATGGCAGGGCCGATGGACTCTTCTTCCAGATTGAGCCACTTTACCGGTGCATCGCCCTGCCCGTCGCCGATGAGTGAATCCGTGGCACTCATGCCGTCGTCCAGTTCGGCCTGAATGCTGGCGGGGCTGGCATACCACCAGTTATCAAACAAACACTGTTCCGGGTCGCTTGGGTGCGGTCGGGCCCGTAAAAAGTGAAAGCCATCCGCCCAGAGCGATACTGCGAAATTTGGAAAAATTGTGTAATGAAAGGCATCGGTTAGCTGTTCATCCGGTACCGCACTGTAATGGGTGTAGCCTTTTTCAGGGCCTAGTGATCGTTTTGCTTCCTGCAAAGCCTCGCGAGTGTCATCGGGCCTGCCTGTGAAGTGATCTGGGTCGAGGGACCAATAGGCGAGCAGTGACGCAAGGGGCTCTGCTATTTTTCCCTCGGCGTCCGTGACGCCAGCACCGTACCCGCCCTTCATCACCATGCGCGCATGTCCCTCGTCAGCGAGGTCGAAACGCGTTTCTTTGAAGTAGGTATTGATACCGCCGGCGATGGCAGTGCGGTCGGTTGACGGGGTTGCACCCATGTGAACGGTGGGCACGTGATAGGACTCATTAAAATTATCCAGTACGGCCTTCCAGTTACAGGGCAGCCATGTCGTATTGGCCATGGTGCGCTGCCAGTTGGCGACTTCTCTGGCGTTCCACTCATCCCAAATGGGTCCAAGGAAGTTCCGGAGGGGTTGGCAGTCAGGGTCCATATTGACCCAGATAAAGCCCGCGAAGGTTTCGCAGTGAAGTTCTGCTAAGCGCAGTTTCCCACAGGGGTTTCCCTCAGGAAAATCTTCTCGGTCCGGAACGAACTGCAGCTCACCATCGGGTAAAAAGGCCCAGCTGTGGTAGCGACAAACGAAGCGACGCGGGTTGCTTCCCTTGGGGTCATCGACCAGCGGATTACCGCGGTGCTGACAAACGTTATAAAACGCCTTAATGGTGTTGTCTTGCTGACGAACCATCAATATTTCTTCCCGTCCCACCGGCTCCATTTGCCAGTCACCGGCTTGAGGGATTTCAGCCTCGCGACCCAACAGCAACCACACCCGTGTCCACATGCCATCCCACTCTTGCTCCATAAAGTCCCGAGAGGTGTAGCGTGATCCGACAATACGATCGCCCCGAATGGCTTGTTCTGGCCATGTATCGAGCGTGGGTGCTGGCACTTTCATGGTGGTGGACTCCCTCGAAGGTCTGTTACCGACTGGTGATGACACCATTTTACCTGTCTCTCGGCGAAAAAAAATACGACGTGCTGCGGATCTCTCGACCGCCGAATTGTGGGTCTCGTCCCGCTGGCGTCCCGAGCGCTCCGAGGTATAGTGGAAACCTTTAATAGCGAAAACAGTCTTGGAGCGCGCGATGAAAAATATAGTGGTTGGTTTGTTGTTGATGTGGAGCACACAGGTATGGGCACAAACGGATCTCGAAGTGATTGAGCAGGCTTATGCCACGTTTGGTGCCGGTGATGCCGAGGGGTGGGCGGTGTTACATACCGACGACTTTGTGTGGACTATCTTTGGTGATCTGCCCCAGTCGGGTCGTCGCGTCGGGACACAAAGTGTTATTGACGAGGTGCTGGGCGTTTTTCCGGCGCACTGGCCGGCACTCTCCTTTGAAACGATCGAAACCTTTAGGGCAGATGACGTGGTGTTTGTGCACACGCGTATGAAGGCCGACGGAATGGATACCGAAAGTCTGCACATGTTTCGACTGCGTGACGGCAAAATAGCGGCGTTTACTGCCTTTGACGACACTGACAGCATGCGACGCTCGATGGTTGATTAATTCGTCTGGGCGCCGCGGAATGCTACTAACAACTGTGCTATTGATTGGCGTAGTGACAACGGGTGCGGTAAACCTTAAACCGGCTATGACCAACCAAACATGTCAGCGGCGGCGCCGAAGTAGCACATCCCCATAAAAGCCAGCAGCGCACTGATCAGCGCTAACCACTGCATACCCGGCGCGACCCGCTCATCGCGGGCCAAGCCGATATCCCCCGCTAGGCTGATTAGCCACATGGCTGTACAGCCCCAGAAGCCAATCGCAAGCCAGCTCATTGGGTAATCGCCGAGCGAGCTTAGCGGGTTTTATTCGTTCGATCGAGCAGCAGAAGCGGTTTTTGCCGAGAGGCAGCGTCGACACTGATGACGATCCAAAATACGGCGCAAATGGCTAAAATCATGTAATCCATTGGAATTCCTCTTTGATTCCGATCCTTTCCATAACGTACGAGTATGCAAGCGCATTAGATCCCTCGGAGTGGGGAATCACTCCCAACGCGCTCCCCACGTCCCGTCTTCCCGCTACTGGATTAGGCATTGAAGGCTTCGATGACTGCCAGCAACTGTGGTGGGCGAACGCTGGGGAGTTCGCAGTCGAGACGGTGAAACTCAAGAGCGGCCGGAAAATGTGGCAGCTTTAAAATGTGGCAGCTTTGTCTCAACGAAGCCACCGCGGCAGCTCACCGAGAAGCTAAAAGAACGGATACCCCCACCGACAGGAATGCGATCAAGCAGCGTGCGCAACGTCCGTTTGTGAAAAAAATGTTTCCCATGGTCGATGACTGGTTCGCTAGTTGGCTAGAGTCGAGGCGCCGACACTTTATACAGCCGCGTGCCGAGTACCCGCTGCACCAACTCCCTGAGGTCTTTAAGACGACCTTGTCGCTACCGTAATGGCCCGCACGCTCAACGCAACGGTTAAACACTGTGTTGTTGATAGAGGTGAGTTTCAAGAGAGATGGTGCCCAGGGGCGGAATCGAACCACCGACACGAGGATTTTCAATCCACTGCTCTACCGACTGAGCTACCTGGGCAACGACGGGTTTAGCGCCCGAAGCGCCGCGTATTAAACCTGTGCACCCCC
>CAJQKG010000088.1 GCA_905478845.1 uncultured Luminiphilus sp. | reverse complement strand
ATTCGGGCCCATCAACCGCTGGGCCTTCAGCCACCTGCGCGAAGTGATTCCCACGGTGAATATCCCTCGTGACCCGACTCATTTCTTAATACTTAAAGATGGTGGCGACCTTGTTACGGATTTTTCCGTCGAATTTCAGGGTCGCCAGCAGTCGATCGATCACATCGCCGAGCACCAATACATCGATGGCCTGCTGATTCTCAAAGACGGTGACATTGTGTTCGAAAAGTACTACGGCAGTCTCCAACCAGAACTGCCGCACTTAATGAATTCTGTGTCCAAATCTGTCGTCGCATTGGTTGCCGGAAAATTAGCGGCACAGGGGGTCATCGACCTCGATAAGCCGGTGTCTCATTATGTGCCTGATCTTGCCAAAAGCGGTTATGCCCCCGACTCGCTGCAAACCGTGCTCGACATGCGCGACGGCTCTGACTACAGCGAAGATTATCCAGATTTCACCACAACCTTTAGACTTCAAGACTGCGCTATCGGCTGGACAGATGCCGACTACTGCCCAGAGGACGGGCCGACAAGCCTTTATGAATTTCTTCCAACCGTTGGGCGAGATGCGTCAAAGCTCGGGAAATTCAGCTACCGATCGGGCTCGACGAACGTCATTGGCTGGGTCCTTGAAGCGGCAACAGGGCAACCGTTGGCGGAGCTCATCTCGGAGCATGTCTGGCAACCCATGGGAGCAGAATTTGATGCCAACATCACGGTGGACAAGGGCGGCTTTGTTTTAGCCGATCATGGTATGAGCTCGACGCTGCGTGATCTCACTCGTCTGGGACTACTGGTGTTGAACGACGGTAAAGCACTGGGCAAGGAAGTCATTCCTGGCCCATTTATTCAGGACATATTGGAACAGCAAGGAGATCCCAACTGGCCCTACCCTGCGCCCGAGGGCGACACGCCATCCTACCGTTCATTTTGGTGGGGCGAGGGGAATTCAGGCGGGGACGTCAGCGGCTATGGCATTCACGGCCAGTTTGTGCGGGTAGTGCCGGAGGCCAACCTTGTGATTACCCTGTACTCGACCTGGCCTCGGGCCGACGGCAATGGAGAATCCCACGGTTGGGATGCTTCAGCTGAGCTCATGGACGCAATGATCGCCAAATTTAGATGATAGGCACTTCGGCTGCCATTGATGTCCCCGTAGTATTGGAGCGAGGCGGTGAAGCACAGGGCAACGCCCGTTCTCGCTTTGCATGCCTGCTGGGAGCGCGAAAAAGGTAAGCCCCCTGCACATGCCCATACCCATACCCATGCCGGTGAGGGGCGCGACAGCATGCCGCGAAAGAAGTCGAACAGGTTACTCAGGGTTCGCAGGCTAAGCGTAAACTAACAGGCAGTGACGCTTATGGACGCGGGGTTCTCAATGGCGCCTTTCGTACAGTCGAGGGCAATCTAAATCCATGGGCCACTCATGTTGGGGAGCAAATGTCAGCCGACACGAGACACCGCCAAAAGAGTGAGCTGCCTGAACGTGGGTCAATAAAAACGCGTCTGATTAAGCGCCACCATAGCGCTCCTCTACGAAGCTCAGTATGGTATTTCTTACCGCAGCTCGATCTTTTTCCCAGCGTCGACCGGAGCCCATGAAGAGAGACTCCCCCTCTACCATGCTTAAAAGCATGAGTGCTTCTGCGCGCGGATTAACAGCCCCATGTGCCGCCAACATAGCCTCCAAAATAGCCAGAAAATTCGCGTAAAGCTCCTCCAATAAGTCTGAGACCAACGGCTCTACCTGCTCCATGGCCCACAGCTGTACCCAAAGCCGGTCATTGAATAACTTATCTGACGTGCCCACATGCTCATCCAGCATAAACTCGATCAGATGCGTGACCGAGGGCTGGGCACTAAATCCTCCTTCAGTATCAAGTGCAACAATAATTTCAGCCTCGATGTATTCCACGAGGGCGATTAACAACGCATCCCAAGTGCGAAAATGGTACTGGAGCGCACCCAACTTCATCCCGCTCGCCCGGGCCAGAGCCCGCATGCTAAGACTGCCATAACCCTCGTCGGCAATGAGCTCGATCGCCGAACGCAAGATCTCAGTTTTTCGATTTATCTTCATATCCAATATGGTATCTCGGGCGCCAGGAGCAACGTCATCTTGCAACGGTAACACGCACGTTAGCCCGCAACCTAGGCTATCAAAGGTGTCAGGTCCTTTTGGCTTTAACAGTCTGATTAAACACGACTAGCGCTTCCTGACTATGGGTGGCGCGCAATCGTCCACCTGCACAATAGGTGGCGCGGAGTGTTCAGCCTGCGGTGCGCAAAAGGCGTTAAGGCTCTAGCGTGGGATGAATCTATGCACCGGAATGACGCGCAGACCCACTCAAGGACAGCGTTTTTATTGTCTCGACAAGCTTGGGCACGTCGTTGAACTCTTCAATCAATGACGCCAGCTGCACGGTACGCTCTTTGTAATGCAAAATAGCCGGCAGCACGGGGACACCGGCTGCTGAGGCAATCCTCGCAAAACCCTGCTTGAACTGCCCAGAAGCGCCTCGCGTGCCTTGTGGCGTCACGCCCAGTACCAAGCGAGAGCGACGACTAAATTCGGCACTCATTTGCTCGACCAGTCCCTGGGCACTGCGACGGTCAACGGGTATACCCCCCAAGCCTCGGAGGATGGGTCCCAGCGGAAACCAAAACAGGGTGTGTTTCATCATAAAGCTCGACTTCAAGCCTAAGGACCAAAGCACCGCTATCGTCAGGATAAAATCCATGTTTGAACTGTGGGGCATCAGGGCAACAACAAACTTGGGCCGATCGGGAAACTCACCGTTGATGCGCCAACCCATCATCCTCAGCGTCAGTCGACCAATCACCCGTGTGAACGGGTTATCAACCTGCGGCAACTGACTTCCTAGTTTTTGCCACTGCATGTTTTATCGGCTCCAATACGTTGCAACAGTCACACCAAGCAATCTCTAGCCTATTGCACAGCACAATCAGCCACTGACAGTGTCAGAAAATTGAGCGAAATTAGCCACCAAGGCCCAGATCGCCCTAACCAGCCGCTATAAAGGAACTGGCCGACTTACTATAGCAGGGCTGAGGTCATCACACGTAATCCTGCAATACCGCAGACCGACGGCTTTCTTCCTGCGCCATAGCCTACAGGCGCAACCGCGAACAATCAGCCAATACCGACCTAAGCGATAACGGAGAGATACCGGCTGGCGCCGTCACACGACCCACCCACCGTTCGTACACCCCCATCAGCTCGCTGAACATCATCATGTGTCAAAAAAGGGGGCCTAACCGAATAGGCCCCTAGCGAAGATCCCTGCTCAGAGCGCATAACTCAAACTCACGCTCCAACCGTCTTCAGCGCCAAGTTGGATGCCGTTATAGGATTCATCCACGCGTGACTCCCACTCCAACCCGAGGCGCACTCCCGCCAGTGGGCCACGCAGTGCGAGCGCGTTAAATCCCACAGCCGCTGTCACAAATTCGCCGCCATAGTTACCTGTGTCATCACCCGGGCTTTTGCGGGGATAAGCGCCGTTGTATTCACCCGATAGCTGATCTTCGTATTCGTATTCGAGGCGAGCGGTAGCGCTCAACCACGGTGCAAGACGATAGCCCAACCAGCCGGTAGCAAAGCGTTGATCACCGAAGGCAAAACCGGAATCATTCGCAGATTCCAGGCGCTCGGTGCCACCCACCTGAACACCCCAGCTCACCCTGTCTCGATAGCCGGTGTACGTTAGATTGGGTACCAAATCCCATGTGCCCGAGCCCAATTGCATCCCATAATGTTCAAACATGCCGTTCGGCTTTTTCTCATCGACTGAACCAGTGGGAACGGTGATACCCAAAGTCAGATGCAGGCTGTGGCCCTCGGATGCATACAGCCGAATCAGGGCCGAGACATTGGTATCTCCCCAGCCAGAAGTACCATGCGAATGGCTCATCGAACCCATCATGTGATCATCCATCATGGAGTCATTCATCATAGGATCACCCATCATGGAGTCGCCCATGGTCATGCCGGCGTCGCTATCGTGGGCCATCCCCTGCATCCCCCCCATAGGCATCGTGCCCGTCCCCTCCATGGTCATATCCATACTCATATGCATCGGCATCAACATGAGGGTTACCTGATCCGATACGGCGTACATAATGTCGAGCATGTGCATCTCCATACTCATAGTCCTACCGACCATCGAATAACCCGCGGCAGCAGCTTGTTCAGGTGTGATACTGCTAGAACCCTGATAAAGCCCACGATACTCAGAGGTTAGGTAACGGTAGCCAAACATCCATTCGCCTTTTGCGTGCAAATGGTCTGACATAACGCCCGCGGGGGCATGGCTTTCGGGCCTCAGGGCCGAAGACTCAACATGTGCCCAAACGGGCATTGCGAGGCACGCACACACGCCCACGCACAACAATTGATTGAAGTTCATAATTATCTCTCACTGTATTGCACGACAGGTCGCGCATTTCTGAATTACCTCAACACAACATTCAGACAGTGGATTGCGGTGGCCCGCGGGAGGGAGGAAGAAGCCAACCGGATGTCCCGGTTGAGAGGTTGCGGTATCTCGAAAAGTTAACCGCTTGACCCATTGCATGAGTCGCCGAATAGGCCATGACCGTTAGCGCATCGGCTGACCCTGATAAATTGAAATCGCAAAGATGATCAAACGCGGCGTGGGATGCGGGGTGCTCGGATTGTGTGTCGAGGTGCTCCGACATCGCCTCGTGGTGATGCATAGGCATGTGCGGTGCAGCTGGAGATGCTAATGCTGTCAGCGCGCGACTATAGGGGTCTCCCCCACACAACATTATGCCGCGTCCCTCGGCCAAAC